>JANOFZ010000130.1:0-4148 GCA_031413935.1 Thermoleophilia bacterium
GGTCAGCCTGACGTCTGGCACGCGCTCCTCGAGAAGCTGTCAGCGACGTTTGCCGCCTACGTTGCCGCGAAGGTGCGCGCGGGTGCGGACGTGATCCAGCTCTTCGACTCCTGGGTGGGAGCGCTCTCACCCGCGCACTACCGCGACTACGTGGCACGGCACTCGGCACGCGTCCTTGCGGCTGTCGACGCCCCAACGATCCATTTCGGCACGGGTACAGCGACCTTGCTGGAGGAGATGGCGGCTGCCGGCGGCGACGTGATCGGTCTCGACTGGAGGATTCCGCTCGATGTCGGCTGGGCAAGGGTCCCCGATCGGGCCGTGCAGGGGAACCTCGACCCCGCAGTCCTGCTCGCTCCGTGGGAGGTCGTCGAGGCGGAGGCACTCGATATCCTCGCGCGAGCCGGCGGCCGCCCCGGTCACATCTTCAACCTCGGCCACGGCGTCTTTCCTTCCGTCGATCCCGACACGCTCACGCGGCTCGCCGCCCTGGTCCGGGAGCGGAGCGCGGCGCCTGCCGGGAGCGTGGGATGAGCGGCGTCGCTGCACCGGGTCGGGTCTCCGCCGACGCGGTCTCACGGCGCTTCCGGGTTCACGCGCGCGAGACGCGCACTCTTAAGGACCTCGTCGTCGCGCGAGGTCGCACGGGCGCGCAGGACGTCTGGGCCTTGCGTGAGGTCTCGACAGAGATCGCACCGGGCGAAGCGGTCGGTCTGATCGGTCGCAACGGCTCGGGCAAGTCGACCCTGCTCCGGGTGCTCGCCGGCATCATCAAGCCGACGACCGGCTCGGTGCAGGTGAGCGGGCGTATCGGCTCACTGCTCGAGCTCGGAGCCGGGTTTCACCCGGATTTCAGCGGGCGCGACAACGTCTATCTCAACGGCTCGATCCAGGGTCTGCGGCGCGCCGAGATTCGCGAGCGGTTCGACGAGATTGTTGCCTTCGCGGAGGTCGAGCACGCGATCGACCGGCCCGTCAGAACGTACTCGAGTGGGATGGCGATGCGCCTCGGGTTTGCGATCGCAGCGTTCCTCCAGGCCGATGTCCTGCTTCTGGACGAGGTCTTCGCGGTCGGCGACGAGAACTTCCAGCGCAAGTGCTTCGGCGTCATCGCCGCGTTCAAGAATCAGGGCGGCACGATCCTGTTCGTCTCGCATGATGCCCAGGCGGTCGAGCGGCTGTGTGAGCGCTCGATCCTCCTCTCCTCCGGGGAGAAGGTCTACGACGGGCCGACGCACCAGGCGATCACGCAGTACCGGCGACTCCTGGCAGACGACCTCGACCCCGGCGAGCGCGAGGTCGGGCTACGCGAGTGGGGGACAGGCGAAGCCGAAATCACGAGCGTCCGCCTGCTCGACGCGAACGGTGGCGAGCGCACCCAGTTCCTCGCGGGCGAGCCTTTCCGGCTGGAGGTCGATCTCCAGGCCGCGGCAGCGATTTCTCCGCCGAAACTGCATCTCGAGATCCGCGATTCGACGGGACTGCTCGTTGCCGAGGATTCCGTTGGCACGGCCGAGCTCGGCTGGCCTACCGGGAGTGGCTCGGCGACCGTGCGACTCGACGTCGACAACCCTGCGCTCGCGTTCGGTCGCTTCCGGATCCGACTGGGGCTCATCTCCACGGAGGGACGAACGTTGCACCAGTACGACGATGCGCTCTCGTTCCTCGTCTACCCCGAGGGGGAGGAGCGTGGTCTCATCCAGCTCGGAGGAACCTGGCGCGCCGGGGCGAAGGAAGATCTCCGATGAGCTACAAGACCTGTCCCGAATGGCCGGAGCTGATGGAGCTCGCACCCGAGCTCCAGTTCAAGCACATGTCGGTCGCCGAAGCGCAGCTGCCGTTCGACGTGCTCTCCAGGATCACCCACGTCTCCCTGGGCGATGTCGAGATGTGCTGCGACGTCGACCATCACGTGTTCAACGGCGCTCACACCGACCCGGAGGTCGTCGCAGCGCTCGCCGATACGCACTGGTACGAGGTACACGAGTGGGCTACCTCGGGGCCTGGCGCCTCGAGCCACGCCGCCTGAGTTTGGCGCGCGGTGACAGGCTTCAGCCTGTCTCCTGGGTTTCCGTGCTTGCTGACGGGAGCGTTCAGGTGGCGGAATCGAGCGAAACTGTGAATAGGCTTGTGCGGTGGCGACGGTCGTCATCCCGTTTCGGTCGGGCGGCAAGACGAGGCTCCCGGCCGAGACCCGCGTCGAGCTTTCGCTCGCGATGCTCGGCGACGTTCTCGAGGCTGCCATCGCCTGTGCCGCTCGTGTGAGGCTCGTCACCGACGACAGCGTCGGCACGCGGCTCGCGGCAGAGTTCGGTGCGGAGGCCGTCAGCGATCCGGGTGACGGCCAGGGAGCCGCGGTCGTAGCTGCGTTAGCGGGGCTCGATGGCCCCTGCCTCGTCGTGAACGCCGACCTTCCCTGCATCTCAACCGCCTCGTTGTTGCACCTCGCGGCCCGAAGCCCGACCTTCGTGGCAGCGGCGGATGGGACGACGAATGCGCTCTCGTTGCCGGGGCCGTCATCGTTCGAGCCGCTCTACGGCCCCGGCAGCGCGGCCCGCTTCGCCGCGGCTGGATTCCACGTCGTCTCGATCCCCGAGCTCGAGCAAGACGTTGACACCCTCGCGGACATCGAGCTGCTGACGCTGCCCGTAGGAGCGCGGACAACGCTTGTGTTGAATCAACGCAAGCGCCGTCTGGCTTCAGCGCCGTGAAGGTCGTCTGTCTCTCCGGTGGCGTCGGTGGTGCGAAGCTGGCCGCGGGGCTTCATGACGTGTTGGCGCCGGGCGAGCTCACGGTGCTCGGGAACGTCGGCGACGATCTCGAGATTCTCGGCCTCCATGTCTCGCCCGATCTCGATTCGGTGCTCTACGGGCTTGCCGAGCTAAATGACACAGAGCGTGGCTGGGGGCGGAAGGGTGAGACGTGGGAGGCGCTCGAATCGGCGCGTGCCTGGGGTGGTGAGGGATGGTTCATGCTCGGCGATCGAGACCTTGGGCTCCACCTCGTGCGCACGCAGGCGCTCCGCGACGGCGAGAGCCTCTCCGGCGTCACCGCGCGGCTCGTGCTCGCGGCAGGGCTCGAGACGCGGCTGCTTCCGGCAACGGACGATCGCCTGCGCACCCAGCTCGTGACCCCCTCGGGAACGTTCGCGTTCCAGGAGTGGTTCGTCGCCCGACGCCATGAGGACGACGTGGACGAGCTCCACTACGACGGTGCCGACACGTCCCGTCCAGCCCCCGGTGTGATCGAGGCGATCGAAGGCGCCGACGCGATCGTGATCGCCCCCAGCAACCCGTTTGTCTCGATCCACCCGATCCTTGCCGTGCCCGGAATCCGGGCGGCGATCGAGAGGAGACGCGTGCGCTGCATCGCCGTGAGCCCGTTGATCGGGGGCCGCGCGGTACGCGGGCCGCTCGACCGCATGATGCGGCGCCTCCTCGGAGGAACCACCCCTGCCCTTGTGACAATGTGTTACAAGGGCTTGCTCGACGCGCTCGTTATCGATTCCGCAGACGAGACGGCCGAAACGGACGGTGCCGTGGTCGTCACGGATACGCTCATGAGCGACCGCGAGGCAGCGCGTCGACTCGCCCAGACAACCCTGGAGGCAGCCATGGAGACCCCGGCATGAAGATCGCCCTGATCGGAGGAACGGGAAGCTTCGGCATGGCGCTCGCCGTGCGGCTGCACGAGGCCGGGTACGCCGTCGTGATCGGATCGCGGGATGCGGAGCGGGCGCAGGCTGCCGCTGCCGATCTCGGTGTCGCAGGTACGACGAACGAGGATGCGGCCCGCGACGCAGACATCGTCGTGCTGACGACCAAGGCAGACGGTGCGGTCGAGACCGCGCGCTCGCTCCGCGGAGCAATCGGGCAGACGCCCGTCCTCTCGGTCGCCGCCGAGCTCTCCTTTACGAAAGAGGGCGTCTTCCCGACGGCCGAACCGACCTCGATCGCCCAGCGGATCCAGGACGTCATCGACGGGCCAGTGATCGCGGGCCTGCACTCGCTCGCCGCCGCGAACCTTGGTGGCGAGGTGGCTCCGGACGAGGACACGCTGGTCTGCGGCGACGACGCCGACGCCAAGGCAATCGTGCTCGAGCTCGCCGGCAAGGTGACCTCGGGACGGGCGATCGACGCGGGCCCCCT
>JANOFZ010000131.1:0-2332 GCA_031413935.1 Thermoleophilia bacterium
ACCGAAGCGTTTCGTGACGGTTTCCAACACGGCGGCCCGATCGTCGGTGGTTTCCGTTTGCGTCATTGGGTCGCGCGACTCTACTCCTACTTTTCGACGCACGCAAGAGACGCCCCTTGCCTTGCAGACTCGCGATCCGGCCGGGGCGGGCGCATCGCAGAGGATCCCCTCGCAGGATGCGTCGTTACCACCGATCTTGTGCCTACAGGCCCGCTTACACGAGCGCTTCGGCGGCCGGCTCGGGCGTCCAGCGAACCTCGACGTGAGCGCGAGTGCCCCAGCCGGGGTTGCGGAGGCTCGAGAGGGCCCAGAGTCGGATCGGCATGAGCGCGAAGAGGTAGAGCAGGCCAAAGACGGGTGCGAGCAGGTACACCCCGATCTGGCTGCGTAGCCTCGACCGCTGAGAGCCGATGTAGCGGACACTCCGCGCATAGGACATCACGACCAGGAAGGCGAGATACCAGCCGCTCGGGAGGGTGCCGGTGACGACGGGGCGGACGAGGGCAACAACCACAAAGACAGCAAATGCCAGCCAGAGAGCAATCTCGCCGAAGCTGAGAATCCACACTCGATGCCAGGGCCGAAAGGTCTTGAGCACCCAGAGTGTCTCGCGAAAGAACGACTTGTTCCACCGCAGTTGCTGGCTCGCGTAGTGACGGAACCGCTCGGGCACGGTTGTGTAGGCAATCGCGGTGTCCTGGAAGAGCACTTTGCCGCGCGTGAGGGCGTAGTTCGTAAGCCGGCGGTCGTCGCCGTACATGACGGACGTTTCGAGAAACGTCTGGTTGAGGTAGTCGTCGAGGTGGTCGTCGATCAGGGATCGACGCCAGAGGCTGAAGCTGCCGCAGGCACAGAGCACCGAGCCGACGGCACTGTAGGCGGCCCTCTCCCAGAGGAACGCGTTGGCGTAGCGCAGTGACGTCAGTCGCGTGAGTAGGTTGGTGGAGGGGTTGTGCGCCTGGACGTTCCCTGTCACGGCCAGAACGGTGGGATCCGTGAAGCCTCGCAACCCCTCGCGTACGGCGTGGTGGTGCAACAGGGTGTCCGAGTCGACCGTCAGCACGATGTCCGTCTTCAGGCGCTCGAAGGCCCAGGCCTGAGCATGACGCTTGCCCTGGTTGTGATCGAGGCGGTAGACGATGGCCCCCGGATGACCCGTCAGCAGGCGCAGCGCTGCGATAAGGCAGTCGTCGTCGTCGGAGCCGTCGTCGACCACGTAGATCCTGTCGACGGGTCGGGACTGGTCGAGGATGCTCCGGAGGCATGCTTCGAGCGTGGCCGGATCCTCGTTGTAGAAGGGCACGACCGCGGCGACCGTCCCGACGTCACGGGGGTCGCCTGTGGCAGGTCGGTAGCTGATCGCAAGGATCAACTTCACTGCGAGGCACGTGAGAGCTACGACGCCGTAGGCGGATACTCCGATGCCCGTCTCCAGGAACAGGACTACGATCGCCGAGGCCATTGCCACGAACATCGCGATCGACTGGACTGCCCGGAGCGTGCGGCTGCTATCGAGCAACTGGGGGTCGGGCGGAGCCGAGACGGCGTCTGTGTGTTGGGTCGCCCCGAGAGGTGACACGTTCGGCTCAGCGCCGGGTACGGCGAGGGACGCCCTCCGGAAGGACTGGTCGGGCGGGCCGGCGGTCACCCTCCGGTCGCGTCTCGGGGCCGCAACAGACAACAGGACAACCATCGTCGTGGTCGGGGGCCGCGCGTCTCCCTCCAAAGGGTGATCACCCATTCGGGCACCCGGAGGTTGCGCACGCGGTCCAGGAGACACCGTGGGGAGCATGGAAACAGCGTCGTAGCAGCGTCCAAAGCCGGGTCGTCCGGGAGTACGAACCGATCCGGTCAGCCGGTCGTGATCTGGAGTGCGCTCGGGTAGGCGGCGGTCATCGCTACCCAAACGTCGTCGTGCTGCACGAGCAGACGGATGCGCAGCTCGCGCCCCGCAGCGATCGAGCGGTCAACCGAGCCGATCGTGATCTCGTGGTAGATCCAGTTCGCGGTCGAGCCGTTCCAGTCGCGGACGTGGACGTCCGTCTCCGCGATCTTCGTGCAGGCTGTCCCGCCCGCGGCGCAGTCATACAGATAGACGTGGGGGTGGGTCGAGGGGAACGGGTAAATCATAAGGTGTCGGAGCTTTGAACTGAATCTTAAAGCTTTCCATCGCGCTTTGCTCTTTCCAAGCATCGTATAGTACTTGCCGGCGCAGGTTGGCCTCTTGATACGCTGTGTCAACCTTGTTGGACGAGGGACCCGCCAATCCAACCGCGTCGTTGTCTACGATAAGGCTTTCCACAGCTTCAGCTCTATCGGTATCGTTCTCCGG
>JANOFZ010000132.1:0-11064 GCA_031413935.1 Thermoleophilia bacterium
CCGACCTTCGCGTACTCGCCGTCGTGCTTCGGAACGAGCAGGACACGCTCTTCATCCCCGACGTCGATCGTCAGGGTCACATTCATGTTGGGGAAGACGACGATCTCGTCGAGAGGTACGAGCAGCAGCTTGCTCACTATCGGTTCACGCTCCTTGGCGTCCACTGGGGTATCGGTCATACCAGTACTAACTACAAAAAGTGTACCGGTATTCCCTCCACAGGCCGCCCACCCTGACCCTTACGGAACGCGTACAAACCGTTCGTGGCCGCCCAGAGTCTCAGTTGGTGGAGCCCGGCTTCCCGAATATCGCCTCCCGGGACCAGGCACCGTCTTGCGGTCGCGCACTCCGAGGGCGTGACCGCGAGCAATGGGCGCCCGCCTGCGGGCGCCCATTATTGGCTCTCCGGGCGGCCGCAGGCGGAAGCCCATCATGTCGCCGGCGGCCGCAGGCGGAAGCCCATCATGTCGCCGGCGCCCGCCTGCGGGCGCCCATTTTGGGGTGAGGCTTCAGCCTCACCCGCACGGCGCGAACGGGCGGCCCAGGAAGGCCTACCGCGTTTCGAGTTGTCAGCCTCTGAAGCGCGTCAGAGCAGCCGACGCCACACGTCCCGCGAGCACATCCGACGAGACACCAACGCCGGCCGAGCGATAGGTCATCACGGTGACGACGTACGCTCCGCCGCGCCAGAGCACGATGCCGTTGTCGTGACGCGCGACGTTGATCCATCCCGCCTTGTGAAGCACGCGCACCCCCGGAATCCGACCCACCTCGCGATCGAGCTTGCCCGGGTCGCGCACGCGCGCGAGGAGATAGAGCAGATAGCGGGCATCCGCGGAGCTGAATCCTGGTTGCGCCGCGCGCAAGGGGCCCTTCCCTCCACCCGCAAGCCAGACCGCGCGCAGAAGGCCCGCCAGGTCGTACGCGCTGGTCTTCTTCCCATAACCCCATGCCGGCTGGCTGTCGACGTGGAGCGGGATCGGACCGGCCAGAACCCGCGGCGGGTCGCCGAACGAGTCAAGCGAATAGCCGCCGTACATCTCCGTGTCGACGAGCCCGATCGAGCGCATCATGGAGTTGACGAGCGCAGAACCTCCCGACGTCGAGCCGCCGAAGTACCGCTCGGTCCCGTTCGCAGCCGCGTTGTCGGAGTAGGTCAGCATCTGGCGGAGCAGGCGATCGAGGGTCGAGCCCGCGGGCGGAGTTCCTTCGGTTCGCGCAAGCGCCGTTACAGCGATCGCAAGCTTGAGCGAGGACGCGGCGGGGAACGTCGCCCGGGCGTTCCACGACGCGCCAGCTCCTGTCGCGAGGTTCTCCACGTAGACCGCGCTCGTCCCTCCGAAGGACTGCGCGAGCTTGCGGATCTCGCGCGCGAGCAGCGGATCATTGCGCGGCGCCTGCAGACGCGGCGGAGCCGCCGAGGCGCCAAGGACATTCGGGACGGTGGCGCTGCTGCGACGGCCGGTGCGCGAGACGGTGGTGACCCGGACGGTCGACTCTCCGGACGGAAGGGTGATCCGAACCTGGAAGTGGCGCTGCCGGAGCGGCTCGTCGGCGAGGACCCGCGTGCCAACGCGCACAATCACGCGCTTCGTCCCCGCCGCAGCGGTGCCGGAGACCACCCCGAACGAGAGCTGGTTTGGAGCGGGCTGCTCGATAGCCGGAGGCGGTGGTAGCGCGGTGATCACGGTCGAACCGTAGCTTTCGGGGAATGGCGATTCTTGCCCACCTCGATCTCGACGCGTTCTTCGCTGCGGTGGAGGAGCTCGAGGATCCTTCGCTGCGCACGCAGCCGCTCGTCGTCGGCGGGAACCCGCAGGGACGCGGAGTCGTCGCAACGGCGAACTACGTTGCCCGGGAGTTCGGCATCCGCTCGGCGATGAGCTCGGCCGAGGCTCTGCGCCGCTGCCCTGAGGTCGTGTTCGTTCGCCCACGACATGCGCTCTACAAGCAGTACTCGAGGGCGGTCTGGGACGCGATCCGGGAAGTCGTGCCCCGCGTCGAGCAGGTCGGAATCGACGAGGGCTACCTCGACCTCGGCATGGTTGTACCGACGTTTAGGGGTGCGCGAGCCTTCGCAGAGGCAGTTCAGACGTCGGTCCGCGCGGCCACATCGCTCTCGTGCTCGCTCGGCGTCTCGACTTCGAAGGTCGTCTGCAAGGTCGCATCCGACCGGCGGAAGCCCGGAGGGATCACCGTCGTCCCGCCGGGCAAGGAGGCGCGGTTCCTGGCGCCGTTTCCGGTGCGCGCACTTCCCGGCGTCGGGCCGAAGGCCGAGCAGCGGTTGGCTGCCGCCGGTGTGACGACGGTCGGCGACCTCGCCGGCCTCGGAGATGGGGAGCTGCGAGCCGTCCTCCCGGGCACAATCGGCCCGCTGCTACGCGACCGCGCGCTCGGGATCGACCCCCGCGATCTCGAGGAGGAGACGGAGCGGATCTCGATCTCGACCGAGGAGACGTTCGAGCGGGACATCTCGGATCGGGCGCTCCTTCATGCCGAGATTCGGCTGATGGCCGCCTCCGTCGCGGAGGGACTCGCGCAGCGCCGGCTCTCGGCGCGAACCGTGACGACGAAACTGCGGTACTCCGACTTCTCGATCAGGAGCCGCTCGACGACGCTCGCCGCACCGATCGACGAGGCCGACCGGATCGCAGAGCTCGCCTGTGCCCTGCTCGATCGAGGGCTCCGCGACCGGCCCGGCGCGCTCCGACTCGTCGGAGTCGGTGTCTCCGGACTCTCGGAGTACCGACAGCTGACCTTCGAGCAGTCGTAGGGGCGTGACCTACGGTCTGCGGAGCAGAGGCCGCGTCAGGCACGTGGGGCCGCCGTCGCCGAGTCGCGAGATGTGGTCGCCGCGATAGGTGACGACGTCGACTCCCGCCTGCTCCATACGGCGTCGTGTGACATCGTTCCCTTCGAGGGCGATCGCGCGCCGCGGCCCGAGTGCGAGGACGTTCGAGCCCATCGACTCGAACTCCTCGTCGGGTACCTCGACGACGGCGATTCCACGTTCGGCGAGCAACTCCATCAGGCGGACGGGCGCGATGCGCGGGTACACGAGCGCGAGATCGCGGTCGAGCGGAGAGATCAACGACATCAGGTGCATGACCTCGGAGGCGCCCACCCAGTGCGGCAGGTCGAAGGCGATCACCTCGACACCGGGGAACGCAGAGCGGAGCGCCGCGATTCCGGCCGTGCCCGTGCGATAGCCATGGCCGACGAGGAGCGTGCCGTGGTCGAGCCAGACGGTGTCGCCCCCCTCGACGGTCGCGGGAGCGTCCATCCTCGAGGCAATGGGAATCCCCGCCGCCTCGAGGCTCTGGCCGATGCCTGGCGGCTCACCCAGGCGGCCCTCCTTCCCAGGGCGGAGCAGTGCTGCGCCCCCGTCGCCGACGAGCACCGGGTCGTAGACGTAGATCGCGTCGGGATTACCCGGGTCGTGCTCGGAGACGATCACCTCGGCCCCGGCGGCCTCGAGCAGCGCTCGGAGCTCCTCGTGCTCGGCGGCGGCTGCGGCGTGATCCGGGACGCCGCGCCAGCCGTAGCGCCCAACGTGATCCGTGTCGGCGGGCAGGGGCGGTCGTACGAGCACACGCTCGAGATCGCCCCACATCGCCTGGCTCCCATATCCGCTCATACGGGGAGAGGCTAGCGATCATCTACATGACAGCGTTGCCGGGGGTTCGGCCTTCGAGCAGGACGGCCCGCAGCGCGTCGACGCAGAGCATTCCCATCGCGACGCGGGTGTCGCGTGTGGCACTCCCGAGATGCGGGGCCAGGACGACGTTATCGAGCCCGAGGAGGCCGTCGTTCACGTGCGGCTCGTGCTCGTAGACATCGAGGCCGGCCCCGGCGATTGCGCCCGACCGAAGTGCTTCGGCAAGGGCCGCCTCGTCGATGACCGCGCCGCGGGCAGTGTTGATCAGGACGGCCGATCTGCGCATCAACCCGAGTCGACGCGCGTCGATCAGATGCCGCGTTTCTGCCGTCAGGGGGACGTGGAGCGAGACGATGTCTGCCTCCCCGAGCAGGACATCGAGATCGTCGTCTCGCCCCGCGAACACGGGAACGGCGCCGAACGCCTCGACGAGACGGGCCGTCTCCCGTCCGATCCGACCACTCCCGACGATGAGCACGGTCTTGCCCTCGAGCCGCTCGCCGAGCATGAACTCGAGCGAGAACTGCCAGGACTCCTGGCTGCGCACGAAGCGGTCGCCCTCGGTCACCCGCCGTAGGAGTGAGAGCATGAGCGTCAGCGCGAGCTCTGCGGTTGCGCCTGTCAGCACATCGGGTGTGTTGGAGACGACGATGCCACGCCGACGGGCCGCGTCGAGGTCGATGTTGTTGACCCCCACCCCGTAGTTGGCGACGATCTTCAGTTGAGAGCCCGCCGCGTCCAGATAGTCGTCGTCAACCGTGACCGTCAGCATCGCCACGATCCCGTCGGCTCCTACAGGTGACGGCACAAACTCGAAGTCGACCTCGAGCTCACTCTCGATCTCGGACGGCACGAGCTCGCTGAGGTGGACGCGCGGAGCCACACGTTGCATCATCCCTGAATGACCGATCTCTTTCACGAAGGGAACCGTCGGCTTCAGGACCGCTTCGACACCCGCAGGCTCGCCGACCGCATCGAGGAGCGGCTCGATCGCGACACGTTCGACGCGGACGATCGTTCGTTCATCGAGTCGCGCGACATGTTCTTCCTGGCGACAGCCGACGAGCACGGAATGCCCCAGTGCTCCTACAAGGGAGGCGAGCCGGGATTCGTCCGCATCGTCGACGAGCGAACGCTCGCGTTCCCGAACTACGACGGCAACGGCACCTACCTGTCGATGGGAAACCTTCTGCTAAACCCACAGCTAGGGCTTCTGTTCATCGACTTCACGAGCCCGAAGCGGGTGCGGGTGAACGGGATTGCCTCGATCGCCGAGAGCGACCCGCTGCTCGACGCGTACTCCGAGGCCCAGTTCGTCGTGCGCGTGCGCGCCACGCATGTCCTGCCGAACTGCCCGCGGTATGTGCACCGGATGGAGCTCGTGGAGCGCTCCCGGTTCGTCCCGCACGAGAGCTGCGTGACCCCGGTTCCCGACTGGAAGCGCCGTGCCTGGTCGCACGACGTGCTGCCGGATGGAGATCCTGCGCGTGCGGAAGGCCTGTTGCCGGGGTGAGCATCACCCAAGCATGGTATTGAGTTTCATCAATATGTTCGTATATGATCACATCGATACTCATCGATGGAAGGAAGGTATGACGCAGGCATCAGAAGCATTGCGCGAGGATGTCCGGGCACGCTACGCCGAGGCGGCACTCGCCGTCACCGCCTCCGGAACCGGCAGTTGCGGGAGCGGCTCGTGCTGCGCAAATCCGGACGAGGACGCGCTGTGGGGTGAGGCGCTGTACGACGCCGACCAGCGGGCGGCGCTTCCCGGCACTGCGGCGACGGCAAGTCTCGGCTGCGGCAATCCGACGGCAGTCGCCGAGCTACGCGAGGGCGATACCGTGCTCGACCTCGGCTCGGGTGGTGGCATCGACGTCCTCCTCTCCGCGAAGCGGGTCGGGCCGGCGGGCGTCGTCTACGGGCTCGACATGACCGACGAAATGCTCGCGCTCGCCCAGCACAACAAGGCCGAAACCGGCGTCACGAATGCGCACTTCCTCAAGGGCGAGATCGAGCACGTGCCGCTCCCGGCCGAGTCCGTCGACGTCGTGATCTCGAACTGCGTGATCAACCTCTCGACGGACAAGGCACAGGTTCTCACCGAGATCGCTCGTGTGCTGCGGCCGGGCGGCCGGGTCGGGTTCAGCGACGTCGTCGCCGAGGATCGACTCACCGCAACCGAGCGCGCCGAGCGCGGCGGCTGGGTCGGGTGCATCGCCGGGGCCCTCTCACGGTCGGAGATGATCGCCGGACTCGAAGCTGTGGGCCTCGTCGACGTCGAGGTGACGTTCACGCACGAGGTCGCAGACGGCCTGCACGGCGCGATCGTGAAGGCGTTCAAACCGGAGTCGGCGCGACGCGTGTTGCCGCTCGTTGGTGCGGGCTCCGAAAGCGGTTGCTGTTGAACACGCCGCGGTTGACGCTGCGCGTCGCCCCTACGACATGAGACGGTCGAGCCAGGCCACGGCCACCGTCCACGCTTCGTGCTCGGGCTCGATGATGTCGAAGTGGTCGGTCTCCGGGAGCACGACGAGCTTCACCACGTCGCCCGCGAGAAGCGCGGAATCGGCGAAGTCCCGACTCTGACTCGGAGGCACGTCGACGTCGCGACTCCCATGAACCAGCAGCACGGGTAGCCCGACCGGCAGAAGTGACGCAGGTGAAGCGACGGCGTACCGCTCCGGGACATCGCCCACAGTCCCCCCGAGGAATGCTGCGCAGGCACCGCTGCCGAGATCGTCCTCGGCGCCGCGCACGAGATCGACGATCCCCGCCTGCGAGACGGCACCGCGCAGTCGGAGATGAGTGGCTGCACCTGGAGCGCCCTTCGGCAGACGATGTCTCGTCGCCAGCCAGACAGCAAGATGCCCTCCCGCGGAGTGGCCGACCGCGACAACGCGAGAGGGATCGACGGCCTCCATTGAGGCAAGCGCGTCTGCGGCTGCTGCGACGTCCTCGAGCGTCCCGGGCCAGCCGCCTCCCTCCTGACCGACGCGGCGGTACTCGATATTCCAGACTGCGTAGCCGCGACGCGCGAGGTCATGGGCGAGCGGCGTCATCAGCGCGCGATCCCACCCCCACTTCCAGAACCCTCCGTGAATCAGGACGACCGTCGGCCATAGTCCGTCTCCGAGCGGCAAGTGCAGGTTCCCAACCTGATCGGGGTGATCGCCATAGGCGATCTGCGGCGCAGGCGGGAGCTTTCCGGGCACCATCCTCAGGCGAGCAGGTGACGGCGACGCGAGAGAGCCTCGAGCAGCGCGTCGATGTCGTCGACGGTGTTGTAGTAGTGCGCGGCGATGCGGAGGTTCTGATCGCGCAGCGAGCAGACGAAGTCCTCCTCGGCGAGCGAGGCGACGAGCGCCGGCGCGTCGGTCGAGAGCGCGCAGACCATGGGTCCGCGATGGGCCGGGTCGACAGGCGTGACAACGTCGGCCCCGAGATCGAGGAGTCCAGAGATCAGACGCGTGTTCAGGCCTGCGACGTGTGCCTCGATCGCAGGAATGCCCGTCTCCTCGATCAGCCCGAGCCCGGCGACACCGGCGTAGATGTTCGGAACGGGAGGGGTGCCTGCATCGAACCGCCGGGCGGTGGCATGCGGCGAGTAGTCGGAAATGTCCATCTGAAAGATGTCCTCGTCGGCAAACCAGCCGGTCTGGGTCGGCGTCAGGCCAGCGAGCACCTCACCGCGGATCCAGAGGAACCCGAGGCCGGCGCTCGCGAGCAGATACTTCACCGTTCCACCTGTGACGAAGTCGGCACCGAGCGTACGCACGTCGAGCTCGATCGCTCCGACAGCCTGGTAGCTATCGGCGAGCACGAGCGCACCCTTCGCGTGGGCGGCCGCGGCGATCGCGGCGACGTCATGCCGGTGGCCTGTCCTGTAGGAGATGGTCGTGCAGCAGACGAGGGCCGTGCGCTCGTCGATCGCGGCGGCGAACTTCTCCGCCGGGATCGAGCCGTCGGCCTCGGGCCGCACGTGCACGACCTCCGCCCCGCGCAACTCCTGCGCGTGGGCGATCTGCCCGACCGTCGGGAACTCGTACTCGCTGATCACGATCCGGTTGCGCCCTCCACGCTCGAAGGGGAGCGCGGAGACGATCCCGCTGACTCCCTGGGAGACCGACGTGGTCACTGCGACCTCGTCGGGCTGACCGTGGAGCAGCGTGGCGAAGCCGCCCCGGGCGGCCTCGGCACGCTCGACCCAGAACTCCCATTCGGCGCCGTTCTCGTCCCAGCCTGCGAGGTACTCGTCGTACGCTGCCCTCACCCTGTGTGAGAGCGCGCCCTGCGAGCACGAGTTGAGGTAGGTCTTGCGCTCGAAGATCGGGAACTCGCCCCGGATCGCTTCGCCGACGCCGCCGACTGTCGGTTTCGTCCTGTCTGCCGGGTTGATGCTCACGACGACCCCGCCAAATACACGGCCGCAACATCTGGCATCAGGTACGCGGCCGAAGGACTTCCCGCCGGTGTGAAGATGCCGAGGATCGCAAGCTCGCGATCGGTGCTCGTGTTCTCGACGATGTGAATCTCGCGCGGGGTGATCCTGAAGGCAGAGCCGTTCTCGATCGCCTCGGTTCCCTCGGCAAGGTGATAGCGACCGGGGCCGCGCCAGATCCAGACGATCTCGTCGTAGAGGTGGTAGTGCCACGGCGCCTTGCCGGGCGGGACGTAGCCCACGAACATCGTCGCGCGCGTGCAGCCGTTGTGTGGGCCGAAGAGCACCTGGAAGGAGCGACTGCCCGTCGCCTTGCCGGGCTCGACCTGTTCGATCGCGACGATGCGCTCGCGTGGCCCCATCGGGGCGTGGAGATCGGTGGCGGCCCCAAGCGTGACACGCACAAGGGAGGCCCCTTCCGCCCCGGCCTCGATCGTGCCGTCCTCGCCCTGGAGGAGCAGCGCCGCCGAACCGGCTGCGAGTGCATCTCCCGCGAGGCTCGCACTGCCCGCGAATGAAAAGAGCAAGACGTCGTGACCCACGTCGCCAACCTCGTGTGTCTCGCCCACCCCGAGGTGAAGCGTCTCGAGGGCGAGCTCAGATCCCTTCAACGGAGCTACGTTCCCGTTTGCCTGCACGACTCCCATCAACGGCCGAGGTACGCCTTGCGCAGTTCCTCGTTCTGGAGGAGATCTGCCGCCTTGCCCTCGAGTACCACCCGTCCGGTCGAGAGGACGTAGCCACGGTCGGCGATCGAGAGCGACACGTTCGCGTTCTGCTCCACGATCAACATTCCGACGCCGGTATCGTTCACCTGCTTGATGATCTCGAAGCTCCGTTCCACAAGCACCGGTGCGAGGCCCATCGAGGGCTCGTCCATGAGCAGCAGCTTCGGCTGCGACATCAGCGCGCGACCCATCGCGACCATCTGCTGCTCGCCTCCGGACATCGTTCCCGCGAGCTGGCTCCGCCGGTCGTAGAGCAGCGGGAACAGCTCGTAGACGCGATCGAACTCCGCCTTCAGGTCGGCCTTGGGGCGAAGATAGGCGCCCATCTCGAGGTTCTCGAGGACGGTCATCGGCCCGAACAGGCGCCGGTTCTCGGGCACGATCGCGAGGCCGCGCTGGATCCGGTGCGCGGTGGGCATGTTCGTGACGTCCTCACCGGCGAGCTTGACGGTGCCGGTGCGCGGGCGGACGAGCCCGAGGATCGTCTTCAGCGTCGTCGACTTGCCCGACGCGTTGCCCCCGAGCAGGCAGACGAGCTCGCCCTCGTGGACGACGATGTTCTCGTCCTGGAGGATGTGGATCTGCCCGTAGTAGGTGTTGATCCCCTCGAGCTGCAGGATCGGCGTGCCGTTCGCGCTCATTTCCTCGCCATCCCACCGGTACCGAGGTACGCCTCGACGACCTGCGGCGAGGTTGCGACCTCCTCGAACGAGCCCTCGGCGATCTTGAGCCCGTGGTCGAGCGCGATGACGCGATCCGAGATCCCCTCGACGACGTGCATGTCGTGCTCGATCACGAGGATCGTGTACCCACCGTCGGTGCGCAGCAGCTCGATCAACTCCGTGATCTCCTGGGTCTCTTTGGGATTCATCCCGGCTGCGGGCTCGTCGAGGAGAAGGAGCGTCGGGTTCGTCGCCGTCACCCGCGCGATCTCGAGGCGTCTGCGGTTTGCGTACGACAGGCTGTAGGCTGGCTGATCCCAGCGGTACCCCATCAGGCGGTCACCGAAGAACGCGAGCCGCTTCTCCGCGAGATCCCGGATCTCCTGCTCCTCGCGCCGCATTCCAGGCGTGCGCAGCATCGAGCGGAAGACGCCGGCCTTTGTATGCCCGTAGGCCGCTGCCATCACGTTCTCGCGCACGGACATGTTGAGGAAGAGTCGCAGCGTCTGGAACGTGCGCGCGATCCCGCGACCGGTGATCTGGTGCGGCTCGAGGCCGGTGATGCTCTTGCCGTCGAAGACGATGTCCCCGCCGGTCGGCTGGTAGACGCCCGTGATGAGATTGAAGAGCGTCGTCTTGCCGGCGCCGTTCGGTCCAATCACGCTGACGATCTCACCCCGGTTCACATGCAGGTCGAGATCGTCGACGACCTTGAGCCCACCGAAGGCCATCGAAACACTCTGGAGATCGAGGAGCTTCTCCGCCACTAGATAATCTCCACGCGCTTCTCACCGAGGAGCCCGGTGGGACGGAAGATCATCAGCGCGATGAGGATGACGCCGAGGATGATGTACCTCGTCGGCTCCGGCTGGGTGATCATGACGTTCTCCCAGACGAATGCGGCAAGGTAGAGCACGGGGACGAGGAGCCCGATACGAACCCAGCCGTGCACGAGCGTCAGGACGAGCGTCAGAGCAACGAGCGAGAGGTACGAGACCGGCGCCACCCAGGCGGCGGGATCGACAGGAACGATCACCCAGTTCGCGGCGAAATCGGCGATACCGCCACCCTCACCTCCGCTCCCGTTGACCCACGCGTTATCGACCGCGCCTGCGATCGAATGGACGACGAGCCCAAACACGAAGGTTCCACCGACGACGACCGCGAGCTCAACAGAGAACCGGAAGATAACCACAACGCCCACGATGATCGCCGCGTAGAACAGGACGCGTGAGTCGCCCGGATCGCGCAGAAGCTCGAGCAGGATCCCGATCAGCACCGCACCGAGAACGACGCCCGGCTGGCTCCCGGAGCCGCCGAGGATGACCATCGTGTAGATGATGATCAGGAGCGCGAACGAGAACGAGAGCGGGAAGACACTGGCGCTCAACGCTGTGACGAACGTGCCGCTCAGTGCGGCAATCGCGGCACCGAAGGCGAAGCTCATCAGTTTTAGCGTGTTGACGGGCATGCCCATCACCTCGGCAGCGAGGGAATCCTCCCGGAGCGATCGCCAGGCGCGTCCCGTACGCGAGAGATTGACGAAGCGGAGAGCGACGTAGACGACCACGAATG
>JANOFZ010000133.1:0-1869 GCA_031413935.1 Thermoleophilia bacterium
GAAACCGAGCTCGCCGAGATCAGCTCGTTGCTCGAACGCCCGGACGTCAGGCTGCTCACCCTCACCGGCCCCGGGGGCACCGGCAAGACCCGGCTCGCGCTGCAAGCTGCAGGTGAGGCAAGCGACGCCTACCCCGACGGCATCTACTGGGTACCACTCGCACCACTGCGCGATCCGCAGCTCGTCCTCCAAGGGGCGGCACAGGCGGTCGGAGCCGACGAGGACCTCGCCGCGCACATCGCCGACAAACACCTGCTCCTCCTGCTCGACAACTTCGAGCACCTCACCGCCGCTGCGACCGACACCGCCGCTCTCCTCACCGCCTGCCCCAACCTGCGCCTGCTCGTCACGAGCCGCGAGCCCCTGCATGTCAGCGGCGAGCAGGAATACGCAGTGCGACCACTGGCCGAGGCCGAGGGCATCGACTTCTTCACTGCCAGAGCACGCGCGATCACGCCGGACTTCGTGCCGGACGACACCGTGCCACGGATCTGCCGCCGTCTCGACGACCTCCCGCTTGCGCTCGAGCTCGCCGCCGCCCGCATCAAGGCACTCTCTTCCGCCCAGATCCTCGAACGCCTCGAGCAGCGACTGCCGCTCCTCACCGGCGGCGCCAGAGACCTTCCCGAGCGGCAGCGCACCCTCCGCGCCACGATCGAATGGAGTTACGAGCTACTGAACGAGGACGAGCAGAGCCTATTCGCCCGGCTCGCCGTGTTCCGTGGCGGTTGGGCGCTCGCGGCCGCCGAGCAGATCGCCGAAGCCGATCTCGACACCATGCAATCCCTGGTCGACAAGAGCCTCGTGCGTCACAGCGAGGAGCGCTACTGGATGCTCGAGACGATCCGGGAGTACGCCACTGAGGGCCTCGAAGCCTCGGAAGAGGCCGGCGTGCTCCGCGACCGCCACACCGCCTACTTTCTCAGGCTCGCCGAGGATGCGGTCCCGCAACTCAGGGACGTCGCGCTCATGCGCGCCGGGGAAGTGCAGTCGCGGCTCGAGCGCGAGCACGACAACCTTCGCGCGGCCATCGACCAGCTCGAGGCAGCGGGAGAGACGGACGCCGTCCTGCAGATGACAGGAGCACTCGCCGAGTTCTGGTTCGCGAACGATCACTGGGTGGAGCTGCGCGGCCGGCTCATGGACGCCATCGACGACGACGATCGACCCACGGCGTGGCGCGCCAGAGCCCTCATCGGGGCTGCCGACACGTTCGGTATGAGCTCGGACATCCCATCGTCGCGGGCAAGTGCCGAAGAGGCGCTTGCGATCTTCGAGATGCTGGGAGAGCGGCGGGGGGCCGCGGACGCGCTCTGGAGGATCGCCGCCACGTTCCAGCAGGAGACTGACTACGGCGCTGCCCTTGCATTCAGCGAGCGTGCCTACACACTCTTCGACGAGGTCGGCGACCAGCACTCACTCCTCAACGTGTCGCGGCACATGGCATACAGCAGCGAGTTGCTCGGTGACCACGAGCGGGCCAGAGCGCTCTACGAAGAGAACCTGTACCGCGCGCGGCTGCTCAAGAATGAGTACATCGAGACGGCTTCGCTCGGAGCGCTGGCCATGCTCGCGGCACAGCACCACCGAGTTGACGACGCCCGCGCGCTCGCGATGGAGCACCTCCCCGCTGCCACCCACCAGGGAACCATGGCGACCGCCGAGGCATTCTGTCGCGTCGCATTCATCCTCGCTCGCGCGGATCAGGCGCATGCTTCCGCGCAGGCACTTGCTTGCTCGGAGGCGCGCCTCGACGAGATGGGGGCCGGCGACAGCTTCTGGGTACGGCGGGAGAACAGCGGGACGACCGCCCAGATTCGCGAGACGCTCGACCACGACGCATTTGCCGAAGCGTGGGAGCAGGGTAGA
>JANOFZ010000134.1:0-3389 GCA_031413935.1 Thermoleophilia bacterium
CACACCCGTGTCGACGACGGCAACCTTGACACCAGCGCCCGTCAGACCCGGGGTTGCGCCCCACGTCGCTGGAGCACCGATGTAGGTGGCGCCGGCCGCGTTCTCAAGCGTGAACGTGCGCATCGGATGCACGGCCCGCACCCCAGGCATGGTCGCAAGGGCCGAAACGTCGCTTTGCCGGACAACCGCGGCGACGCCATTGAAGACGGCCTGGTAGCTGTCCAGCACGTTGCCACCCACCTGACGAATCTTGTCCTCCACGGGAGCCTGGCTGCGCTGCACATTGGCGCGCAATGCCGCCTTTGCGTCCTTCGACAGGCTCCTGCCCTGCGACTTCTCCTGAGCGGAGCGCTTGCCGACCGTGTCACCATCGAGCTCGACGATTACCCGTACCTGGCGATCAGCCCGGAGCAACCCCGGCTTGAAATTCGCATAGTTGTGCGCACCCACGATTCGCTCGAAGCGAGTTGTCCGCTGCGTCGGGCCTGCCGACGAGGCCGTTGCAACCGCGGTGACCGCGATCAGCACAGCACCCGTAATGACAGCAAGCGTCGAGCGCCTGGAGTGCCTCATGTGTTGTCTCCCCCTTGTTGTGGAACGATTTCTTGGAATCCACTGACCCCTACCGCGCGGAACCTACCGCGCGGACGCACGCATGGCAAGCGCGACGGTCAATGCACCAATGGATCTGGTTGAGCTTCGGATGCGCGACCATGCGCACCCTCGCGGACTCGACGAACACCGGATGATCTTCTCTAGGCCGTACCCGGCGGCAGTGAACGTCTGCTTCTGAAGTCCGCGCGTGGTCTTCGGCTGGTCGAGTTGATTCACCTGTGAGAGAACCCCGTAGCTCGCCTTGACGACAGGCGCGTCCAGGGCGACAACCTCCACATCGTGGAGGGCGACGGGCCGGCAGCCGCGCGGACGTCGGAATGGTGATTCCCGGGCGAAGGCCTCAGCCGTGCGGCTTGGCCATCTTGTGGTAGTCGAGCGCCTCGTCGAGCACGCTCTCCTCCACACCGGCCTCGCGGGCGACGTCCCGCAGCGAGCGCCCGCTCGCGGCGGCCGTCTTCACGATCTCGGAAGCCTTGTCGTATCCGATGTACGGATTGAGGGCGGTCGCCGCCGACAGGGTCAGCTCGGCGTATGCGGCGCACTGTTCACGATTCGCCTCGATCCCGTCGACGCACTTCTCGGCCAGCAGGCGCGAGGCGCTCGCGAGTAGCGTGATCGACTGGATTAGGTTGCGCGCCATCAGCGGGATGTAGACGTTGAGCTCGAAGTGGCCGTTCATGCCGCCGATCGTGATCGCCGCGTCGTTCCCGATCACCTGTGCCGACACCTGCGTCACGACCTCGGGGATGACCGGGTTGACCTTGCCCGGCATGATCGAGGAGCCCTTCTGCAGCTCCGGCAGGAAGATCTCCGCGAGCCCGGCGCGGGGGCCGGAGCCAAGGAAGCGGAGGTCGTTCGCGATCTTCGTGTAGCTCACGGCGACCACCTTCAGGGCGCCGGAGATCTCCACGAGCCCGTCACGGGCCGCCTGCGACTCGAACGGGTCGGCCGGGCCGGTGATAGGAAGGTTGGTCTCCGCATGCAGCAGCGCCCGCACCTTCTCGGCGAACTCGGGGTGGGTGTTCATCCCGGTGCCGACGGCGGTGCCGCCGAGCGGTATCTGGCCGAGCCGCGGTAGCGCACTCTGCACCCGCGCGATCCCCTGGCGCACCTGCGCCGCATAGCCGCCGAACTCCTGGCCGAGCGTGACGGGCACCGCGTCCATCCAGTGCGTCCGGCCCGACTTGATCACGTCATCGAACTCCGCAGCCTTTGTCTCGAGTGACCGCGCCAGCGTCTCCATCGCCGGCAGCAGGTCGTTCACCGCCCGGTCGAGTGCCGCAAGGTGCACGGCAGACGGGAAGACGTCGTTCGACGACTGGCCCATGTTGACGTGGTCGTTCGGGTGCACTCCCTCGCCGGCGAGCGCCGTGATCACCTCGTTGGCGTTCATGTTCGAGCTCGTGCCCGAGCCGGTCTGGAAGACGTCGATCGGGAACTGATCGTCGAACTCGCCTGCGGCGACCCGGTCGGCGGCTGCGGCGATGCGGCCTGCCAGCTCGGAGTCGAGGAGACCGAGATCGGCATTCGCGCGAGCGGCAGCCGCCTTGATCCGGCCGAGCCAGTGCGCCACGCTCGCGGGGATCGGCTCACCCGAGACGGGGAAGTTCGCGACCGCCTTGTCGGTCTCGCCGCCCCAGAGCTTCTCGGTTGCCATGCCTCGCAGGGTAGACAACTCGCGCCGATTCCGGCGTCAGTAGAAAGCGCTGTTCTCGCGGCTGCCGAGCGGACGGACGGATCCCGCCCCTACGCGATTCGGACGGTTGCCGCGAGCTCGCGGGCGATCGCATGCTCACCCGTTCCGGTGCGCACGGTGAGCGGCCCACCGAACGGCGCCGACTTCATCAGCTCGAGCTCCTGCCCCGGAACGATCGCGATCTCGGCGAGGTAGCGGAGAAGAGCGGCATCCCCGTCGGGGACCCGGGCAATCGTGGCCGTGTCCCCGAGGTCGAGGTCGGCCAGAGAGCGGGACGTACTCGCGGGAATCCGCAAGGCGCTGTCGGGGATCGGGTCGCCGTGGGGATCGTGCGTCGGATAGCCGAGCGCGGCGTCGATCCGCGCCTCAAGATTCTCCGACAGGACGTGCTCGAGTCGGTCGGCCTCCGCGTGAACCTCGTCCAAAGACATCCCGAGCGAGTCCGCAAGATAGAGCTCGAGCAGCCGGTGGTGACGAAGGACCTCGAGGGCGCAGAGACGGCCCTTCTCGGTCAACGTCACCCCGTGGTAGGGGGCCCGCTCGACGAGGCCGAGCTCGTCGAGGCGCTTCATCATCGCCGTCGCCGACGGAGCGCTGACGCCCATCCGCTCGGCAAGGGCGGAGGTCGTTGCCTGTCGACCCTCGACCTCGAGCGCATAGACGGACTTGAGGTAGTCCTCGACCGCGCTCGTGAGCTCCTTGTCCGACTCCACCATGATCGCGATATAGCGTACACTTCGATCAGGAATTAGTAGTGGCTAAACATCATCTCACCCGCAGACGACTTCTTGCGGCGGCGGCTCCGCTCGCCGCGGTTCCCCTCGCGGCACGGTATGCCCTCGATGCGCCAGCGCAAGCAGCCGGCAACGACCATGCGGGTCATTCAGCAGCCGCGCACGCAGCCATGGGTCACGCCGCGATGATCGGCCCGGGCGCGCCCGCCGTCGGTGGCCCGAACGATCTCGATGCACTGCTCTATCCCCCCGAGGCCCTGCCCTACAAGCCAGGCCGCGTCCGCGAGTACACGCTCACTGCGGTGGACAAGGAGATCGAGATCGCGCCGGGCGTCTTCTTCCCC
>JANOFZ010000135.1:0-4084 GCA_031413935.1 Thermoleophilia bacterium
CCAACCGATCACGTCGGCGAGCGGATGGTACAGCGGAAACACTGCTCCGGCCTGCGAGGCGAACAGTTCGGGCAGCGGCGAGCCGGAAGACCGCTCGACGACACCGCGCCACCCGGTCGACTCATAGTAGGTCACCGAGGCGGCACCGCCCTCCGACACGTACTTGAGGCTGCCCGCTGTCCACGCGGCTCCGAGCAGTGACGACTGGCGGACGTCCACCGAGTCGGGCAACTCACCCTGCACGTCCGGCGGCGGATCGCCAGCAGCGTGGAAGTTGAAACGGCGGCGGATGGTGATCGGAGAGATCGAGATAGGCTTGCCAGATCCTATGGCCCTGGCGCTACGAATCGTCTCGGCCTGCGAATCGAGGTTCTCGACCAGGTCAACGTCCGTGAACGCGTGAACCTGGGGGGTCAGCGAGTAACACATCCCGTCCCAGCTCGCGGGGTCCGGCCGGCTGCGATTGATCTCCGTGAAGTAGATCTCGGTCCCGCCGACAAACGACGCCCCCGGCAACGTCGCGGCGAGCGCAGCTCGCGCGATCTCGACCAGACCGGCAGGCGTCGCCTCCTCGGACGTCGCCGTACGCCCGCCCGCCAGCGTGACGAGCACCCGATCGACCGCGGGGCCGCCCGCAAGCGCTGCCGCAAGTGCGGGCAGCTCGCCCGCGTGCTCTTCCCGGAACATCAATGCGAGCTCGAGCGCGGAGCCGATTCCTTCCGCCGTTGCCTGAGCGGCGCCGAGCGACTCACGCCAGTCGGATGCGTCGAGGCGGACCTCGAAGCGGAGATGGTGGGGAGAGAGACCTGCCAGCGCCTGCTCCTCGTGCTCATCGGGCCGATGGCCGTCGCGGTCGCGGCCGAGCCCGACGACGGGGACTCGCGTCCCGGTTGCTGCGCCCAACGTCAGTCTGACCGGGCCCCCGGCACCAGTCGGCACGGGGACGTCTCTTGGCGTGATGACGAGCCGCTGCCGCAGGGCCTCGCCCGCCGCCAATCGGTGCGGGAACCCGACCGCGATCGGCGTCGAGTACGTCTTGAAGTTCGCATCCGTCCAGTTGCGGTGATCCTCGCTCTCCCAGAGATCGCCCTCGAACTCGAGCAGAAGCGATCCGCTCCCCGCGAGACCGAGCTCGAGTCGGTCGTAGGCCGCGAAGAGAGCGTTGTACGCCCCATCGACGATCGCCTGCGGGCCGATCAGGTCGGGGAAGGTGCCTGTGAGGTCTCCGTCCGGCGTCCGGGCGGTGAACGGTGCCCCGGCCGTCTCGCGCCACGGATGATGGACGCAGATTCCGATCCGGTTGTAGACGAGGTCTGCCTCCGCTCGCCCGTCGAGGAGAATCTCGACGCGGCCGTTCTCGTCACCGGTGATGACGCCGTGCCAGCTGAAGTCAACGTCGCGGCGAGCGTGCCGCATGTCGAACTCGAGTCGGAAGCTTCCGTCTCCCTCCTCGAGCGTCATCCCCGACACGACACCCGGGACCGTGTCCCAGTCCTCGTCCCGCACCGCGGTATAGACGCGTCGGATGAGCTCGGTATCGCCGATCCTGAGGTAGCGGAGATCAACGCCGTCGAGGAGCAGAGAGACGGGACCAGCACGAAGCACGCGCATCTCGGGAATCGGGCTATCGCTTCCGTGAAGCATCTGCAGGCGGTCGGCTGAGGTCGTCATGGCGATCCTTCCTTGTCAGGTATGGGCAGATGGGCCTCTCGGGCCACTGTCGAGCGTGATGCGAGCGTCAGCGGTCGGCCCGCGACCGCGTACTCCCGCGGATTGGGCTTGACCGTCATGCGGATGCTCCTCTGCGGGTGGCAAAGTGGGCGAGCTTCTCGGTGAACGCAGGAATCTCGAGCACGGCCGGGTTCGCGAGGTCGGGTGGGACAACACCTGCTGCGACGGCGAGCAGCGCGTCGCACGCGCCTCCAATGCAGCCCTCCAGCAGTTCGTCCGTGTACCCGAGCGAATGCGGAGCACCAATGACGTTCGACAGCGCGAGCAGCGGGTCGTCGGCCGGCAGGGGCTCGGGGTCGAGAACGTCGACTCCTGCTCCGGCGAGCCGTCCTTCACTGAGCGCCTCGACCAGGGCTCGCTGGTCGACGATTGCGCCACGGGCGACGTTCACGAGCGTCGCCGACGGCTTCATCAGGCCAAGACGTCGGGCATCCAGCATCCCCCGGGTCTCGGAGCTGAGCGGGCACGCGATCACGACGACGTCGGCCTGGGCCAGCAAGTCGTCCAGCCCGACATGCTCGACCCCCGGCTCCGCACGCGGAGTGCGCGACGCAACGACGACACGCATGCCCCAGGGCGCGAGAAGGCGCACGATCTCATGGCCGATCCGTCCGTAGCCGATCATGCCGAGAGTGCGACCGACGAGACCCCTGCCGGTGGGAGCAAAGCGGCGTTCCCCCCAGTCGCCGTCGTGGAGCGCCTGATCGCGCTCCCGCAGGCGGTGCGCCAGCGCGAGCACAAGGGTGACCGCAGCCGACGCCATCGGATGCGTGACGCCCCCGGGGGTGATCGTCACCGCGATCCCACGCGCTGTACAGGCCTCGAGGTCGATGAAGTCGAGGCCGACGCCGTGACGCGCGATCACGGCCAGTCGGTCGAGTCCCTCGACGCTCACTGCCGTGACGGGGGCGGAGAAGTGGTACAGGCCGTCGATACCGGAAAGGACGTCGGGCGTGAGCGGCCGGGCATCCTCCTCGAGGAACCGCCACTCGAGGCCACCGACCTCGAGGGCAGACAGATCGTGGGGCGCAAAGGCGAGGACATCGCCCTGACGCCACAGGTCGCGGGTGACGCCGATCCGAAACGGTTGTAGCCGGTCTGTGTGCATGCCGTATGATCGATTCTTTCACACCAAGGGAGGCGAGCAATGACCAAGCGCGTTGTCGTAGGCGAATTGCCGGTCGGGGGAACCGAGCCCCTGATCTCGAGTGCCGTCCGCTGGGGCGATCTCCTCTTTCTTTCCGGGCGGGCGCCCATTGACACCACGTCGATGGAGATCGTGTCGACCGACTTCACCGAGCAGGCGCAGAACGTCCTCGATCAGATCCTGGCTTCGCTGGCCGAGGCGGGATCCGGCCCCGAGCACGTGCTGCGCGTGCAGTGTTACCTGCTCAACGCCGAGGACTTCGGCGCCTGGAATGCGCTCTGGGCCTCCACCTTCCCCGCCCCACGACCTGTGCGGACGACGATCGTGACCGATTTCACGATCCCCGGCATGCTGATCGAGATCGAGGTCACGGCAGGGATCCCGTCGTGAGAGTCGTCGTTGTCGGGGGAGGGATCTCCGGGCTGTGCTGTGCCTACTACCTGCGCAAGCGCGACATCGAGGTGACGGTTCTCGACTCGGCGCATGTCGGATCGCGAACTGCGTCATCCTGGGGGAACGGCGGCTGGATTGCTCCGGCCCAGGCCGGTCCGATGCCCGAGCCCGGACTAACACTCTATGGACTGCGCGCCCTCGTCCGCAGCGATTCCGCGCTCTATTTCCGCCCCAGCTACCTTCCCCGCGTGGCGCCATGGCTGGCGCGCTTCCAGACGTACTGCAACCAGGCCGACTACGACCGCGGCGTCGCAGCACTTGCACGGCTCGGCAAGCGGTGCTTCGAGCTCGTCGACGAGATGGTCGCCGACGGGATCACCTTCGACCTCTGGAAGCTCGGAATGGTCTGTGCCACGGGCAAGCCCGAGGATGCACGCAAGGTCCTGCGGAGCCTGGAAGGAATGCGCCAGTATGGCTACGAGCTCCCCGATGACGTCCTCGGCGAGAGCGAGATCCACGAGCTCGAGCCCTCGCTCAACAGCAAGGTGAGGTCTGGCTTCCACCTCACGGCCCAGTGGAACGTGAAAGCAGACACGTTGGTCACAGGGCTTGGCGCGAAACTGCGCGAGATGGGTGTCGAGATCCTCGAGGGTACCGAGGTCGCCGGGTTCGATATGACCGAGGGGGTCTGTGCGCGCGGTGCGCACGAGTCGCGGCGACATCGCGGCCGACCATTTCGTGCTCGCCGCAGGGTCGTGGACGACCCCGCTCGCGCGCAAGCTCGGCATCTCGATCCCGATGGAGCCAGGCAAG
>JANOFZ010000136.1:0-2055 GCA_031413935.1 Thermoleophilia bacterium
GCCCGGCGAAAGGATGGCCCGGCAGGCAGATCAGGATCACCTCGTCCTCGAGGATCGGCTCGAAGCGAACTGCACGATGCCGTCGAGCCGCTCCGACGATGCCGAGCTCGAGCTCACGGCTGGCGACGAGGTCGACGACGGTCTGCGTGTCGTGCACCTCGAGCGCAACCCGCAGGTCGGGATGCTGCTGCTGGAACTCACAGAGGAGAATCGGTACGGCAACCGCGGCGGGGCCTGTGGAGGCACCGATCGCAAGCTCTCCCGCGAGGGCGCCGACACTCTCGGCCGAGACCTCATCGAGCATCTGCTCCTCGAGCTGGAGGAGCCGTTGTGCGCTGCGGAACAGCCTCAGCCCGGCCTCGGTCGGCTCGACCCGGCGACCGGAGCGATCGAGGAGTTGCGTCCCTAGGCGCTTCTCGAGCGACCGGACCTGGAGCGAGACAGCGGGCTGGGTGACCCCGAGCCGCTCCGCCGCCTGCGAAAAGCTGCGCAGCTCGACGACGGTGCAGAATGCGGCGAGCTGACGGGTATCCATAAGGGAATCTTATCCCAGGTTCCCGATTTCGGCGACTCCCGTAATGAGCACCTCCCGAGCAACGCACGAAGGGGGCGGCCGTCAGACACGATACGGTCCGAGCATGAAGATCTGGATCGATATGACGAACTCGCCGCACGTGCCGTTCTTTCGGCCACTGATCGGCCTGCTCGAGCAGCGGGGCCACGACGTTCGGGTCTCGGCCAGGGATTTCGCGCAGACGCTCGAGCTCCTCGGGGCTGCCGGGATCGCTCACGAGGTCGTAGGCCCGCCCCACGGCGGCGCCGGGCGCGCCGGGAAGATCCGCGCCATGGGCTCGCGCCTCAGGGCTCTCCGCGACTGGGCCCGGCCGCAGCAGTTCGACCTCGCGGTCTCACACGCGTCGCACGAGCTCCCGCTCGCTGCCCGCTCGCTGGGGGTGCGATCGTCGTACGCCTACGACTACGAGTTCGCACGCTCACAGCACACGCTCGGCTCCCGCGCTGCCACCCGAGTCATCGTTCCGGAGGTGATTCCACAGGATCGCCTCAATCGGCTGGGCGCGACCGCCGCAAAGGTGCGCCGCTACCCGGGACTGAAGGAGGAGTACTACCTCTCCGGCTTTTTGCCCGACCCCGGTGTGCTCGATGTGCTCGGCCTCGACCAGGCCCGCATGCTCACCGTCGTCCGCACGCCGCCCGAGGTGTCGCTCTATCACCGCCACGGCAACCCGCTGTTCGCGGACGTGCTCGAGCGCCTCGGCTCCGACCCCGCCGTCCAGGCCGTCGTCCTCCCCCGCACCCAGGCTCAGCGCGACGCGATCCGCGAGGCCGGGCTCCCGTCACTCGTCGTCCCCGTGCACGCGATCGACGCTCAGAGCCTGATCGCGCTTGCAGACCTCGTCGTCTCGGCCGGCGGGACGATGAACCGCGAGGCAGTCGCGCTCGGCACACCCGTCTGGACGACCTTCGCCGGCAGGCTCGGCGCGGTCGACGAGGGCCTCATCGCCGACGGTCGGATGGCCGAGCTGACGGATGCCGCAGCGCTCGTGCTCGTGAGGAAGACCGCTGCCGGCAGCGTCGCGCACCGCGACCCGGAGCTGATGCTCGACCTGATGCTGTCGGCGCTTTGAGCGCTATCAGGCGCCGTCAGCGCTTGGCCCTGGAGACGGGCTGAAGCCTGTCACCGCAGCGCCAACCCGCTCCGGCTCCCCGACGATCCGGGTCAGCGCTGCCGCGAGCTCGACCGCATTGCCCTCCTCCACGAGCCGTTCGAGCACCGCAAGCTCACCATCGAGCCACGAGCCCTCCACAGGGGGCCGCTCGATCCGCTGGATCTTCGGATGCGGGCTCGACGAGACGACCTCGCCCTCGCCGATCAGCACCTCGTGCAGCTTCTCACCGGGGGCCGGGCCGATCACCTGGATCGCGATCTCGCTGCCTGGCTCCTTGCCCGAGAGGCGGATCATGTTCTCGGCCAGATCCATGATCCGCACCGGGTCGCCCATGTCGAGGACGTAGACCTGCCCTCGCTCGGCGATA
>JANOFZ010000137.1:0-1833 GCA_031413935.1 Thermoleophilia bacterium
TTTCGCACGCTCGCCGACAACGGGATCAACCTGCAGATGATCTCGACGTCGCCGATCAAGATCTCCTGCATGATCGCCCGCTCGGAGATCCCGAACGCCGTCCGCGAGCTGCACGCCGCGTTCGAGCTGGAGAACGAGCCGACCCACGAGGCGTAGCGGCCCTATCGGCGCAGGGAGGCTCCGCCGCCTTGCCGCCGAATCACGCAGGCAATGGAATTCTCCCACCGCGCGACCCAGGCGCTCATCACCGGCGCGATCGGAATCGTTGTCGTCATCGCCGTCCGGGTCACGCTCGACTTCGCATACAACCGCTACGAGAAACGGCTGCAGCGGCGCGACCCCGGGTCGGTGCCCCGCCGTCGGACTACGTTCCACTTCGTCCGGCGTGTCATCGTCGCCCTCGTCGCCGCGATCGCCATCTGGGCCGTCCTGTCGCTGTACGACGTCACGTCGGAGATCGCGAAGGCGCTGCTCGCGTCGAGTGCTGTCCTCGCGCTCTTTGCCGGTCTTGCGTTCAGCACACCGCTTTCGAACCTCGGTTCGGGCCTGCTCGTCTCCTTCACGCAGCCCCTCCGCCTCGGCGATCGCATCACGGTCGATGGGGAGACCGGCTTCGTCGAGGAGATAGCCCTGATCTACACGACGCTCGTCACAGACGACGCCCGGCGCGTCTTCATCCCGAACACCCAGCTGACGACCAGCAAGATCGTGAACCGCACGATCAGGGATCCACGGCGTCTCGTAGCGGCGCATTTCCCCGTCTCGATCGAGACCCCGATCGACGAGGCGCGAAGGGCTCTCCTCGATGCGGTCACAAGCCTGCCCGGGACGAACGGTGAGAGCGCCCGCGTTCTGGTCGGCGAGATCGCAGACCGCACCGTCTGGCTCGAGGTCGCAACCTACGGCCCGATCGACACGGATGTCGTTTCGCTGGCGAGCGATCTCCGCGAGCTCGGTCTCGGGGCCTTGCGCGACCGCGGCTTCCTGGCCGCATAAGAAACAGAACGGGCCGCGGTCTCCCGCGGCCCGTTCGCCGTTCGATCTAGCTCCGCTGCGGGCTAGTTGGCCGGCGGCAGGAGAACCTTGTTGATGACGTGAATGGTGCCGTTCGACGCCTTGATGTCCGTCTTCGTGACCAGGGTCGAGCCGTTGAGGTAGACCTTGCCACCCTTGATCGTGATGGTGACGGGCTTTCCGTTGACCGTGCCGGCCTTCTTGAGCGTGACGACCTTGCTGGCGGGGACGTTGCCCTTGACGACGTGGTAGAGAAGGACGCTCTTCAGCAGCGCCTTGTCCTTGCCCAGCTTGGCGAGCGTCGCCTTCGGAACCTTCGCGAACGCGGCGTCGGTCGGGGCGAACACCGTGAAGGGGCCCTTGCTCTGGAGCGTCTTGACGAGGCCCGCAGAGGTGAGCAGCGAGGCCAGCGTCTTGAACTGGCCGGCGGCGACCGCGGTGGCCACGATATCCTTGTTGGCCTGCTTGCTCGCGCCGGCGGTGGGGGCGATGACGGCGGCAACCATGACGGCTGAGAGTGCGAGAAGTGCGAGGATCTTGCGCATTGTGTCTTCCTTCCGTGTGAGAGGTTTGTCATTCTTTTGTCTAGCTTCTACCTCTAATACGGACGAGCGCCGCAGCTGGATCACTCACGGGAAGCAATCGGTAAGAAAGGTCAGCCCCGGTACGAAGAGCAACCCCGGGAGGCGGCTAAGAACTCGAATCAGAATGAGACTTGTGCCGCCGGGACGCGCTGGGCGGCACGCTGCTTCGTCCTCGGTCGCCCCGATACGTCCCGTATCGGCGGCTCCCTGCGTCCTCGCATCGCACTCGCCCATC
>JANOFZ010000138.1:0-19250 GCA_031413935.1 Thermoleophilia bacterium
AGGTCTATGAACTCGTCCGCCTGCACAATGACGGCGTAGCGAGCCCCGCGCTGCTCGTGCCCGCGCACACCGCGCGGAGGCGGGAGATGGAAGACCTCGCCTCGAACCACGATCAGTCCGGCGTGGGGGGAGCGAGCTCCGCGAGCTGCTCTCGAATCACTCGCATCTCTTCGCGATCAGATGTGTCGGCGGCAACGAGCCGTACCTCTGCACGGAGCGCCGAGCGCATGCGTCGGCGGGATGCGGCCTCCCGCAATGCCGTTCGAACCGCCTCGGAGTCGGTCAGCCCGTCACCACGAACAACCTCGAGTGCCGCTGCCGAGGTGTCATCGAGCCGGACATGGAGTGAGCGGGACACACTTCAAGCGTAGCACAAATCATGCTACGTGCGCGACGGGCGCCCCTTCTGGTGGTGCGTTCTCCGCGGGAGGGGCCTTGTTGCCGTCTTCCGCAGGCGGTTCGACCTTCTTCACTGTCGTATCTGCAAGCTCAGGAGCTGTGGTTGTCTCGCCAGCCCCGGCGGCTGCTCCCGTTCCGGCCGCACGGCGCTTCTTGCGCCTGCGGCGCGACTTGCGGACGGGAGCCTTGGGAGCGGGAAGGTTCTCGGCCAATGCGTTCGCGATCTCCGTTATGGGGCCGAGATCCTCTCTCGCCTGTTCGAGGAGCGCAGTTGCGCGCGGGGTGTACGCGTCTGCGGAGGCAAGCAGCGCGGCTCCGACCGACAAGGGCAGGGCTCGCGCGACCTGAACCAGCTTCGCAATGTTGTCCTCGTGGCGGTGCCCGCGCGAGTTCGCGACGGCCCCGAGCAGTCGCTTCGCCTCGGGGAACTCGGCGCTCGCACGGCGATCCTGCACCTTGCGTGTCGCCCGTGCCAGCTTCCACGTCCAGCGGCCGAGAATCTGCTCGGGTGCGGTTGCCTTGCCGTCGCCGATCGCGCGGAGCAGGATCCGTACGCCCGCCGTGCGGTCTTTCTCCCAGGGCAGCGCCTGGCTGACGAGCGTGACGAGATCGTCGAAGTCGGCGCGCTCCACGGGCGTCGCGACGCGATCTGCGAGCGCGGTCATGCGGAGGCGACGATTGGGGTTCTCGGCTGCGCAGACGGCGAGGAACGTTTCGAGCGCGCCCTTGCCTGCCCGACCCTCGGTGAACTTGCGGGCGAACTCCGTGCGTTGATCGAAGCGGATCTGCCGGCCGGCGATCGTCGCCCAGAAGCGCTGCTCCTCGTCGTCGAGGAACTTCGGGTCGATTCGCTGCCATTCGCGCTGGATCACGGCAAGTCGCCGGATCACGTCGGGGGTGACGGGTACGAGCCACGGCACGGGGGAAAGGAGTCGGCGCGCGCGTCGCTGCTGGCGTCGACGCGGAGCGGGCGTGACGCGTGCGCCCTCGCGGTAGAAGTCGGCGTCGAGCAGGGAGTGCAGCGAGATCACGCGATCGTTGTGCGTCGATCCCTTCGTCACGAAGTCGACAACGACGCCGGCTTCCTTGCGCGAGTGCATCCGCATGATCCGCCCGATGCGCTGCTGGTAGACGCGGCGGGAGGCGGTCGGTGCGAGGTGGAAACAGACGGTTGCCCGCGGTGAGTTCCAGCCTTCTGCGAGGAGCTGCGCGTTGATGAGAACGTTGATCTCGCCGCGCTCATATGCGGCGAGCGTTTCGGCGAGCTTGACCGGCGGCGTCTTGCCCGAGACCGCCTCGGCCTTGAGGCCGGCCGCGCGGAACTCCTGGGCGAGGTTGTAGGCGTGCTCGACACCGGCGGCGTAGACGATGCCCGGGGTCGTCCCGAATCGCTCGCGGTAGAGGCTCGCAGCTGCCTGGTTGAGCGCGGAGTGGTCGAGTGCGGCGGCGAGCGCTCGCTCCTCGAAGTCGCCGCCGACGATCGGAACCGAGTTGATTGCAGCCGCCGGAGGCACTCTCAGGCAGCGCAGGGGCGCGATCAGTCCGCGACGCGCGGCGTCCGCGAGCGGGAGATCGTCGACCGAGGCGGGGAAGACGTCCGAGACCTGCTTCGCGATCAGCTGCTCGGTTGCGGTCATGCCGATGTAGACCGGCTCGCTGAAGGAGCGGATCGCCGCGCTCGTCTTCTCGCCGAGGGCCGTGTGGGCCTCGTCGCAGATCACGAGCTGGTAGGCGCTCCGCGAGATCTCGTCGGCGTGGCGGGCGAACCACGCGTAGGTCTGGATCGTGATCGGGTCGTCCCGGAGCGGCTCCTTGCCGGTGTAGATCGCGTCCGTGTAGCGATCGGCATACCCCTCCGTCGTCAGGTCGCGCTGGAACTGGGAGACGAGAAGGCGGCGGTGCGTGAGAATCAGGATTCCGAGGTGTCGCGCCGACTCGACGAAGCCCGCAGCGGCGATCGTCTTGCCCGAGGCCGTCGGGTGGCGGAAGCGATACCGGCGTTCCGCGCCCGGGTCCTCTCCGGTAAACGCCGGCTCCTCGGCGTCGAGGTCTACGACGCCCGCGTCGACGTCGTCGTCCTCCTCGTCCGGTTCGCCAACCTCGTCGGCGGGCTCGGGCTCGGGCGCGTGTCCGTTCCCGTTGCCGTTCTCCTCGGCGCTGCGTTGGTGCGCGGCGATGAGCTCGGTCAGCATCCCCGCGAGCGCATCGACCTGATGGCGCCGGAGATCCGTTCCCGAGGCTGTCTGCGGCTTCGGTGCTGCGAGCACGCGCTCGAGGCCGAGCATCAGCCCGTAGTCGACTCGCCAGGCGGGGCTCGGCGTGCGATTGCCGGCATCCATCTCGGCGACCGCATCATCGAGCGCGCGACGGCGCGCGGTGCCAGGAGCGAGGGCGGCAGCGGGGTCCTCACCGGAGTGCAGGAACGGCTCGCCGTACCAGGCCTGAGCGCGGAGCGCGGCGGCCTCGAGGCCATCTGCCGGCTCCGACGACGGATGTGTCGGATTGAAGTCGGTCTCTTGCATATGCGCAGCACACGATTGAGGTGCTGCATTCCTTGAGGATCAGCACGCTCATGCGTTTCTGGCGCGTCGAGCGGTGCTGTAGGCGGAACAGTAGCGAAACACTGCGGGTGGTGGAGGGTGTTTGCATCCTGCTGACGGTTCGTCGCCTTGGCTGAAGCCAGGCGACACGTTGGTGCCACGGCGTCGCGTTGCGTAGGTGACGACACCTTGCGCCTGGCGCCTGGCTTCAGCCAGGGGCCTGAACGGCCACCTCCTCGCGCCGCTCGCGTGTGTGGACGCGCGTGCACCACGCGTCGATGAACGCCACGTACTCCTGCCGTGCGGCCTCGATGTCACCGGGAACGAACACGTCGAGAGTGGCAGCAACGTCAACTCGACCTGTGGGTGCTCTCAGCCCGGCGATCTCGCTGTAGCTCCCCCGATCCCACTCTCGCGGATGGGTGCAGAGACCGTGCCGGACGGGGTTGAGGGCGATGTATCCGAGCGCCATCAGGAGCTGCGCCTCCGTCGTCGTCCTCCTCGACCAGAACGGGCTCTGGAACAAATGGCCGTCGCGCTCGTGGCGCTTGTTGAACGCGCGCGCGTAGCGTCCGAGCATGAGCTGCATGAAGAAGGAGAGATTTGGTTCGGTCATCCGCGCGTACACGTACACGTGCGAGTGGGTGTCGAGATCGGCGTACGAGAGGATCGTGACGCTCGTCTGCAGGGCAGCTTCAGTGCGTATCTGGGCCAGAGTATTGGCGTCGCGTTCGTCGAGTATGAATCGCGATCGACCGTTGCCGTTGAAGCAGATGTGATGAAGGGCGCCGGCAGCATCACGGCGGTTTCTCGAGGGCATCTGATGAGCGTGCCGGATCTTCCGTCCCCGCGCAATTGTCTCTTTCGGACGATTTGCGGGTGGTTGCCGTTCCGCCGCCTGGCTGAAGCCAGGCGGCATCCATGTGTGATGCGCACAGCCCTGGCTTCAGCCAGGGCGTCGACCGCTTGTGGCTACGCGGTCGCGAGCAGTGCGCCGGTCGCGCGCTGCGACGCGCCGCTCTCGTCCAGGTACCGCGTCAGTCCGCCGCGGAAGAACGGGAACCCCGCGCCGAGGATCAGGCACGCGTCGATCTCCGCTGCGGACGAGACGACCGCCTCGTCGAGCATGTGCCTGGCCTCGTCGGCGAGCGCATCGAGGATCGCCGTGTGGAGATCGTCCACCGTTCGGCGTGCGTCGCCTGTGATGACGATGTCCATCTCACCATTCGCGAAGTTCTCGAGCGTCGGTGAGAGCGGGAAGCGATCGGGGAATGCGTCGTGCAGCGTATGGAGGACGTGGTTCGCGACCCGAGGGCCGACCATCGCGAGCAGCACCGACGGCGGCATGGGAACGCCGATCCGCAGCGCCGCCTCATCGGTCTCCTCGAGCGTGTTCCCGTTCTCGAGCGCCTGCATGAGGACGCTCGATTGGCGCGTAAGCAGGCGATTGACGACGAAGGCGGGAGCATCCTTCACGAGCACGCCGCGCTTGCCGAGCTTCTTCGTCACGTCCCACGCGGTGGCGCGCGTGACGTCGTCGGTCTCCCTCGCGCGGACGACCTCCACGAGCGGGAGGACAGAGACAGGATTGAAGAAGTGCATGCCCACCACTCGCTCGGGGTGGCGGAGATGCGCGGCCATCTCGGAGACCGAGAGGGATGACGTGTTCGTGACGAGCAGGCACTCCTCGGAGACGACGTCCTCGAGTGCGGCGAAGACGTGTTGCTTGACGGCGATCTCCTCGAACACCGCCTCGATCACGAGCCCGCATCCCGCGAACGCGGCAGTGTCTGTCGTTCCGCTGACGATCGAGCCGAGGAAACCCGCCTTGCCTTCTGTCAGCCGTCCACGCGACACCTGCTTCGCGAGTTCCGTTCGCACCGCGGTGACTGCTTCCTCGACGCGGTCGGCGTCGATGTCCGTGATCACGACCGGCACCTCGAGCCGTCGGAGGAACAGCGTTGCGAGCTGGGTTGCCATCAGTCCCGCACCGACCACGCCCACCCGGTCGATCCGGCGCGGCTTCGCATCCGGGATGCCGATGCCCTTCTTCATCCGCCGCTCGATCAGGTCGAACGCGTACACACCAGCCTGGGCCTGCGGTCCGGGGAGGAGGTCGGCGAGCGCATCCTCCTCGGCGGCGTAGCCCTCGGCGATCGTCCAGGCCGCCGTGCCGGCGATCAGGTCGAGGGCTCGGTAGGGGGCGAGCGCGACGCCGTGCACTGCATCGTCGACCGCATACTTCGCCTTCGCGCAGATCTCGGGAGCATCCGAGAGGTCTGCGTCCTCGCGTGTTGGCCGCTTCTCCTCGACGGCCCGTACGAGCCACTCGATCGAGTCGTCGAGGAACTCGACGTCGTCGACGAGTGCGTCGGCAAGACCCAGCTCCACGGCCTGGTCGGCTCGGAGGAGACGGTTTTGCTTGAGCGGGTTCGTCACGATCAGCTCGACTGCAGCCTTCGCCCCGACGACGCGGGGCAGGAGCTGCGTGCCGCCCCAGGCGGGGACGATCCCGAGGAACACCTCCGGGAAGCCGATGTGGCGCACCGAGCGGGCGATCGTGCGGAAGTCGCAGTGGAGCGCGATCTCGAGACCGCCGCCGAGGGCGGCGCCGTTGATCGCGGCGAGGGTGGGGAAGGGCAGAGCCCTGATCGCCGCGAACGCGTCATGGCCTCGCTTGCCGCCTTCCCGGGCGATCTCCGGTGTCGTCGCCAGGGGGAACTCGGCCAGATCTGCGCCGGCGGCGAAGACGAACGGCTTGCCGGTGAGCACGAGCCCTTTGTAGTCGCCTTCGCGCAGGCGGGGGAGGAGGTCGTTCAGCGACTCGAGAGCAGCACGGCCGAATACGTTCGGTTTCTGCCACTCCTCCCCGTTGTCCATCGTCACGAGGGCAACGCGTCCGACGCGCGTCGCAACCTCCTGCAGGCGGAACTGCGTCGGCGACTCAGCCATGGCGCGTGTTCTCCCACAGGAGCGCCGCGCCCATGCCGAGGCCGATGCAGAGCGCGGTGAGGCCGTAGCGTACGTCGGGGCGCTGGCCGAACTCGTCTGCGAGCTGTGCCATCAGCCGCACGCCCGTAGCGGCGAGCGGATGGCCACAGGCAATGGCGCCGCCGGAAGGGTTGAGTCGCGGGTCGTCGGGCGACACACCGACACCGTCGCACCACGTGAGAACCTGGACGGCAAAGGGCTCGTTCAGCTCGAAGAGGCCGATGTCGTCGAGCGTCAGCCCGGCCTGGGCGAGCACCCGCTCCGTGGCGGGGACAGGACCGATGCCCATGAGATGTGGCTCGACTCCGGTGTACGCAAACCCGACGAGGCGCATCGTTGGCTCGAGCCCGAGCTGAGCGGCCACGGCCTCGGAGGCGAGGAGGCCCGCGGTGGCGCCGTCGGTGAGGCCAGCCGAGTTCCCCGCGGTGACTCGACCTCCGGCGCGGAACGGTGTGCGGAGCGTGGCGAGGCCCTCGAGCGTCGTCTCGGGTCGCAGGAACTCGTCGCGCGCGGCGACCCGCCACCCCTCCGCGCCGAAGACGCTCATCGGCACGACGGTGCGCGACATCACGCCGTCTTCCGCTGACCAGGCGCGGGTCGCCCTGACCTGGCTCTCGAGCGCGTAGCGATCGGCGGCCTCCCGCGTCAGGTGGGGGAATGCGTCGTGGAGGTTCTCGGCCGTCTGGCCCATCACGGCTGCGCTCTCGTCGATCAGTCGCTCGCTCACGAAGCGAGGATTGAAGTCGACCTCCTCGCCCATCGCATGGTGCCCCATGTGCTCGACGCCGCCGACGAGCACGAGATCTGCTGCACCCATCGCGATCTCACCGGCACCGGCCGTCGTCGCCGTCAGTGCTCCGGCGCACATGCGGTCGACCGCGAAGCCGGGAACGGTGTGGGGGAGGCCTGCGAGCAGGGCGACGTCCCGGCCCAGCGTCAGGCCCTGGTCACCGACCTGCGCCGTCGCCGCGAAGATCACATCGCCGATGCGTTCCACTGCCACCGCCGGGTTGCGGCGGAGCAGCTCGCGGACGACCTTCACGGCCATGTCGTCGGCCCGCGTCTTCCAGAAGAGACCGCTCGGTCCTGCCTTGCCGAACGCGGTGCGGACACCGTCGACGAAGACGACCTCGTTGCGCTCGCGCCCCATGCGAATGAGGATAGCCCGTTCCCCCCTGACAGCCGCCCCATCTTGTGTGACCATGGTGCACTGGGAGGCCGGCGGGCGGCGCCGGCCTTCCGTATTGCGGGGTTTCCGCGATGGAAGAGCATATCGCTGAAACCCCGCAATACCTGCTTGTTGCGCGCTTCGCGCGATCCTGAAGGGGCTCGCCCGCGGGCCGCGTCATTGGGAGCGCGCGGCAAGGGGCGGTCGTCGCCCGGGGAGGGCTTGCCGGCGAGAGAGCATGCGGGGTGACCGCGTTCGCCGTAACGACAACCAACCTCTTGGAACTACTCGACTAGCGGTCGCCCTCGCCGGGACGCCAGGCTGAAGCCTGACGTTGGGCGCCTACCCGCCGTCGGCGAGCTCTTTCGACCGCACCATCGCGGCCTGGATTGCGTTCAGGAAGGCGGCTCGGACGCCCGCGATCTCGAGCTCCCGGATCGCTGCGATCGTCGTGCCGCCGGGAGAGGTGACCATCTCGCGCAGCTCGACCGGGTGCATCTTCAGGTCGCGCATCTGCTGCGCGGTTCCGAGCATCGTCTGCACGACGAGCTGGGTCGAGATCTCGCGCGAGAGGCCGAGCAGGAGGCCGGCCTCGATCATCGCCTCGGCGAGGAGCGCGAAGTACGCAGGGCCCGATCCCGAGACGGCGGTGACTGCGTCCATGAGCTTCTCGGGCACGCGGACGACTGCGCCGAGATGCGCGAGCGCCTCCTCGGCGAGCGTGACGTGGGCATCGTCGGCATGGGCGCCGGCGCAGAGACCGGCCACGCCCTCGTGGACGACGGACGGTGTGTTCGGCATCGCGCGGGCGACGGGGACGCCCGGCGCAAGATGACGTTCGATCGTCGCGGTCGGAATCGCCGCCGCGACCGAGAGGATCGTCTGCTCGGTGGAGATCAGGTGACCGATCTCGCCCAGCAGGCCCTCGATGTCCTGCGGCTTCACCGCGATCACGACGAGCGCCGCACCTGCGACAGCCTCCTCGTTCGACAACGTGGCCGGGATGCCGTGCCGCTCGCTCAGCTCGGTCACACGCTCCGGCCGGCGGCTCGATGCAATGATCTCGTCCGGCGTGCGCCAGCCCGAGGAAAGCAGCCCCGAAATGAGCGCCTCCCCGATCTTGCCGGCCCCGAGGACAGCGATTCTTCGCTCGTTCACCATCGTTACCCCAGTGTAGAGGCCCGGCGAGCGCGTCGTCTCGGGACGTCACGCCGACCGGCCCCACGGGTCGATGGTCGCCGGGTTCGGCCCCGGGAGAGGCTACGCAATCTCCCCTAAGGGTTACCGGTGGAACGTTTCGTGGTGGCGCACTACGCGGCGCGCTCCGTGCGGAGCCGCGCCCGCCGGCCGACGTCGGGGTCTGCTCCGGGGATCAGTCCGCGAGACCAGCCGAGCATCAGCATCTGGCCCGCGAGTCCCTGCCACTCCTCGTACGGGGCGAGGAGGGCGGCCGTCTCGTCCGCCCCGACCCACTCGCCCCGCAGAGACGCGAGGAGCTTGACCAGCCCGAGATCGCCGACAAGGCCCTGGTCGTACCGGCCGAGGCCCTCGATCGCGATCACGCCGACCGACCACGGGCCGATCCCTCGCTCCCTGGAGAGTCGCTGCAGCACGATCGCCGTGTCGTAATCGCGAAGACGTTCCAGGTCGAGGGAGCGGACGAGGCGGACGAGCGTCGCGGCCCGGGACATCGCGAGCCCGTGACGCCGCAGGTCGAGCGGTGAGAGCGTGCTGAGCGCATCCCGCGTCGCCACCGACACGCCGAGCTGCCGCAGCACCGAACGTTCGATCGCGGCGGCCTTCCGTGCCTCGATGAGCTGGCCGCACACGGCTCGAAGTGCCGAGTGAGCAACGGTTGCGAGACGCAGCGGTCGGTAGCCGACCATCGCCCTCGCGGTCGCGCCGAGCAGCGGGTCGCGGTTGAAGCGCCGGTGGAACTCGGCCGTGTCGTCGGCGAGAGCGAGCATGAATCGTGCGCTCGCAAGGCCCGATTCGCTCGTGGCGCGCACGACGACAGCGCCGTCGGACCTCTGCTGTGCGACAGCTTCGGAGCCGTCCACGAGCGCTCCGCGCCAGGTGCCGCTGCGGCACATCAGCTGCAGCCGGTACGGGCCGGTCGGGGTGACGACGTCCTCGAGCATGCACGTCTGACGCTATCGGGCGAGGCAGTTGGCTGCTTCGCCCGGTACCTTCGGCCAGATGGGCTTCGTCGATACCGTCTCGCTTCGCTCGCGCCGGAGGAAGCTCCGGTTGTTCATGGATGAGCTTCGTCCGACATCCGAGACCACGGTTCTCGATGTCGGGGTCGACGAGGTCGGCTTCGGGGCCGAGGGTGGCCAGTCCGGCTGCGGCACACACAACTTCTTCGAGGAGCTCTACCCCTGGCGCGAGCGGATCACGGCGCTCGGGCTCCACGACGGCGCCGGCTTCCGCGCGAGCTACCCGACGGTGGACTACGTTCAGGGCGACGCGTGCGCTCTTCCCTTCCCGGATGGTTCGTTCGACATCGTCTTCTCGAATGCCGTGATCGAGCACGTCGGTGATAGAGAGCGGCAACACCTGTTCGTCAGCGAGTCGTTGCGCGTCGGCCGGCGGGTTTTCCTCACGACCCCGAACCGCTGGTTCCCGCTCGAGGTGCACACGCGCCTCCCGCTCGTCCACTGGCTCCCGAAGTCGGGCTCCGATCGCGCGTACGAGCTCACCGGCAAGGGCTGGGCGAAGGAGAACCACCTGCTCGGGAGCGGCGACCTCCGGCGACTGTTCCCCGGTGAAGTCCGGATCGTCAACCTCGGGCTCACGCTCGTCGCGATCATATGAGCGACCGCCTGCCCCGTATTGCGCTCGTCGTCTTCATCGCCGGCCTTGCCGTCCACAACCTGCTCATGGCGGAGCTGTGGGACGTCGGTGTGCGCGGTGCCTCGCTCGACGTCGTCGCCGCCTGGAAGGACGTGCTTCTCGCCGCCGCACTCGTCGTCGCGCTGCTCGCGGCGGGAAAGCTGCCGTCGTGGCTCTGGGCCGACCGGCTCGCTCTCGTCTACGCAGCACTCGTGCTTCTCTACTGGGTGCTTCCCGAGAGCTGGCTCGGAGACGGGAGCGCAACGCAGAAGGGCCAGCTTCTCGCTGCCCGACACGACCTGATTCCGGTTGCTGCCTACTTCCTCGGGCGCTTGCTCGTGCTCACGCCCGCGACCTGGCGCCGCCTGGCGCTGGCGCTCGTCGGGGTCGCCGTGTCCGTGTCCGCGTGGGGTCTCGCCGACGTCTACCTCGTGCCGCTGCAGTGGTGGCGCGACTCGGGCGTGCCCGGGTGGTTCGAGGAGCAACTCGGCCTCGACTACAGCGCGGGGCTTTCGGGGCTGCCCGAGAACTGGATCCTCAACACGGGCGACGAGCAGAACCCGATCCGCAGGCTGGGATCGACCTTTCTCAGTCCGCTTGCGACCGCGTACGTTCTCGTGATCGTCCTTCTCTACCTCGTCGCTCGGCGGCGTCCCTGGTGGGTCGCCGTTGCAGGCGCGGTGGCGTATGCGGGGTTGCTCTGGACGCACACGCGTGCCGCGTTTATCGCTCTCGCGCTCGGGCTCGTCGTGCTCGCGATCGTTCAGCGCCGGCTGCTTCCTCTCGGCCTCGCGGTCGCCTCGCTCGTCGTCGGCGTCGGGTTCGTCAAGGCCTTCCCGACGATCGGGCCGTCGACGAGCTACACCCAGTTGGAGCTCGAGATCCTCCGTCAGCAAGGCCAGCAGAACCCGGGAGTCGACACCGACCCCCTGGCGGGAAGCGATGCATCCACGACGAGTCACTGGCGGAATCTCCGTGACGGCGTGCGCACGGTTGTCCGTCATCCACAGGGATTCGGTCTCGGAAACGCCGGGGTCAACGCGTCGCGCACAGGGGTCGAGATCAAGGCGGGGGAGTCGACTTACACCGAGATCGGCGTCGACACGGGCATCCTCGGACTCGCCGCATTTGTCGCCTGGCTGATCGCAGTGCTGGCCGGTCTCTGGCGGCGCTCGGCCTGGCTCAGCGCCGCCTGGGTGGCAATGCTCGCGATCGGGGTTCAGACCGACGTGATCGGGGTGCACTGGATCGCGTACGTCCTCTTCGCGCTTGCTGGTGTAGCTATCGGCGGCGGCCTTCCCGACGACGCCGAGGAGTCTCCGGCGTGAAGGAGATCGCCGAGCGGATCGGTCTCTACCGGGTGGCGGCGCTTCTGATCGCGTGCGCGCTCGTGCTCGAGATCGTTCGGGTCGAGGTCGTCGCCGGGAGCGCTCCCGCACAGGTTGCGTGCACGTTCGGCGAGGTCGTCTTCCTTGCGCTCGCGGCGATGGTCTTCCTCTCGGCGCGTCGCCGCCAGTCGCGCGACTCCTGAGGATCGAGCAGAATCAGGAGATGGGAAAGGGATACGCAGAAGGACCGGCCGCCGAGGAGGCCGAGCGGAGGCTCGAGGAACTCGCCGAGGGGCCGCCTCAGGCGGCGCCCGTCGAGCGCGCCGCCGTCTACGGCTCCACACTCGACGAGCCGGAGCGGCACTTCCTCGGCTGGCTCGGAGACGTTGATCCGGATGAGCTCTTCTCGTCGGGGGCCGCGTACGGGATCACCGTTGTCCGACGGTCGGCGACGGTGCTCGAGTGACGGCCTGCGTCCTCGGTATCGTCCGTGCGACGAATGCGTAGCCCGCGCCTGTGAGCTCCAAGCCAGTCGAGCACCTTGATCGTGTGATCATCCGGTTTGCCGGCGATTCCGGTGACGGGATCCAGCTGACAGGCGATCGCTTCACGAGCGAGACGGCGTTGACGGGCAACGACCTCGCGACGCTTCCCGACTTTCCCGCCGAGATCCGTGCGCCGGCGGGCTCTCTTCCGGGTGTCTCCGGGTTCCAGGTGCACTTCGCGGATCACGACATCTTCACCCCCGGCGACCAGCCGAACGTCCTCGTCGCCATGAACCCGGCCGCGCTGAAGACCAACATCGCGGACGTCCCGAAGGGCGGGACGGTGATCGTCAACACGGATGCCTTCAGCGAGCGCAACCTCCAGAAGGCCGGCTACGAGGCGAGCCCGCTTGGCGACGGCTCACTCGCCGGGTTCCACGTGCACGAGGTTGCGCTCACGTCGATGACCGTCGAGGCGCTCAAGGGGATCGAGGGAATCACCTCGCGTGAGGCAGAGCGGTCGAAGAACTTCTTCGCGCTCGGTCTGATGCTGTGGCTCTATCACCGACCCGTGGAGGGAACGCTCGCCTTCATCGACCAGAAGTTCGGCAAGAAACCTGCGATCGCCGAGGCGAACACGCGGGCCTTCAAGGCGGGCTACAACTACGGCGAGACGTCCGAGGATTTCACCGTGTCGTACGAGATCGCGCCCGCGCAGCTCGCACCGGGCCGCTACCGGCAGATCAACGGCAATTCGGCACTGAGCTACGGACTCATCGCCGCCTCGAAGCTGTCCGGGCTCCCACTGTTCCTCGGCGCGTATCCGATCACCCCTGCATCGTCCATTCTCGAGGAGCTGGCACGACACAAGAACTTCGGCGTCACGACGTTCCAGGCAGAAGACGAGATCGCCGCGTGCGGAGCGGCTCTCGGCGCCTCCTTCGGAGGCGCTCTCGGCATCACGACCTCAGCGGGACCTGGAATCGTGCTGAAGTCGGAGATGGTGGGACTCGGCGTGATGCTCGAGCTGCCGCTCGTCATCCTCGACATCCAGCGGGCCGGCCCATCGACCGGGATGCCGACGAAGCCGGAGCAGGCCGATCTGCTGCTCGTGCTCTTCGGCCGCAACGGCGAGAGCCCCGTGCCGGTGATCGCGGCGTCCAGCCCGTCACAGTGCTTCCACGCAGCCATCGAGGCGGCGCGGATCGCGCTCAAGTACCGCACCCCGGTGTATCTGCTCTCCGATGCAGCGCTTGCGAACGGCTCCGAGCCCTGGCTGATTCCGGATGTTGCCGCGCTGCCATCGATCGCGACGCCCTTCGCTGTAGCGTCGCCCGACGGTGAACCCTTCCACCCGTACGAGCGCGACCCGGCCACGTTCGCTCGCCCGTGGGCGGTGCCTGGAACACCTGGCCTCGAGCACCGGATCGGGGGACTCGAGAAGCAGGACGTGACCGGGTCGATCTCCTACGACCCCGACAACCATGACGCGATGGTGCGTCTCAGGGCCCGGAAGGTGGCGAACATCGCTGCGGATATCCCCGACCTCGAAGTGGACGATCCGGGCGGGGACGCGCGGACGCTCGTCCTCGGATGGGGATCGACCTACGGCCCCATCGGTGGTGCGGTGCAACGGGTGCGACGTGCGGGCCACGAGGTGGCACGCGCCCACCTCCACCATCTGAACCCGTTTCCCAGGAACACCGGCGATCTTCTTCGCCGCTACGACCACGTTCTCGTGCCCGAGATGAATACGGGCCAGTTGCTGAAGCTCATCCGTGCCGAGTTCCTCGTCGATGCCGTGGGCTACAACCGGGTTCGTGGCTTGCCGTTCCGCTCGAGCGAGCTTGCAGCGGCGATCACGGCCCTGGTGGAGCGGTGAGCTTCGCGGCGAAGGACTTCAAGTCCGACCAGGAGGTGCGCTGGTGCCCGGGCTGCGGTGACTACGCGATCCTCAACGCCGTCCAGGGATTCATGCCCGAGCTCGAGATCCCGAGGGAGAAGATCGTTTTCGTGTCCGGGATCGGCTGCGCTGCGCGGTTCCCCTACTACATGGAGACCTACGGGATGCACTCGATCCACGGGCGCGCGCCTGCCATCGCCACGGGCCTCGCGACCGCGCGGCGGGATCTCTCCGTCTGGGTGATCGGCGGCGACGGCGACATGCTCTCGATCGGCGGTAACCATCTGATCCACACGCTCCGCCGCAACGTCAATCTGACGATTCTGCTGTTGAACAATGAGATCTACGGTCTCACGAAGGGCCAGTACTCGCCGACGTCCGAGCGGGGCAAGGTGACGAAGTCGACGCCGATGGGATCTGTCGATCAGCCCTTCAACCCCCTCAGCGTGGCGATCGGCGCCGAGGCGACGTTCGTCGCCCGCGCGATCGACACCGACAAGAAGGAGTTGAGCGAGGTTCTCCGCGCTGCAGCCGCGCATCGGGGAACATCTTTCGTCGAGGTCTTCCAGAACTGCAACATCTACAACGACGGCGCGTTCGACTTCGTCCGCCAGCAGAAGGAGAACCGCATCTACCTACGAGCGGGCGAGCCGATCGTGTTCGGCGACCGCGGGGTGCGGCTCGCCGAGGACGGATCGGCAGAGGTCGTCGACGCGGCTGCTCCCGGGATCCTCGTGCACGACCCGTCGCATGTCGAGCCGAGCGTCGCGTTCGCGCTGTCGCGATTGACGTTCGGCACGGTCGGCGCCACGCCGCTGGGCATCTTCCGCTCGGTGGAGCGCTCGGTGTACGACGAGGCGGTTGCCGCACAACTCGTCGAGGCGACGGAGCGACAGGGCGTGGGGGACCTCGAAGCGCTCCTGCACGCCGGAGACACCTGGCAGATCAACTGAGCGGGCGCGGGCGGTACACGGCGGGCGACGCATCCGCTTCGCTTGCGCGAGCGTGTGCGTCGCCCCTACGGGGGCGTCGTCAGCACATCGACCGAGACGATCGACTCGGGTTGGAGCATGCGATCGCCGACGAGCGGCCACTCGCCGCGGGGATCCTCGATCTCGGCGATTACGGTGCGGGCGAGGACGAGCGCACTGTCACGGTTCGGTGCGGTTCCGACCTGCATGACTTCGCCGTCGTTCAGTCGGACGACGACGCGCCGGAGCTCGGAGGGTGTCCACTCTGCCGTCCGGTCGACCTGCGGGCCTGATGGGTGCTCGAGGAGTGGCACGGCACCCACAGTGTTATTCGGCGCGCTGAACGTCGATCGAGACGATTGCGCCGGGCCGGATGAACCGCTCGTCGATCTGCGGCCACTCGCCCTTCGTCGAAGCCTGCTCGATGTGCAGCACCATGTTGCGGGCGATCTGCACTGCGTTGTCTCGTCCTTCGACGGAACCCACGAGGATGTCGTCGTCGCCGTTGACCCGAAGGATCACCCGGCGCGTATCGACCGCGCCGAAGCCATGTGACGACGTGGCGGGCATCGCCGGTTCGTCATCGAGGGTCGGAAGCGACGGGAGGACGCCGGCGGCCGACGTGCTGCCGTAGCCGGAGTCTCGGTTCCCGAAGATGTCCATCCAGTTCCTCCTCGTCGCAGGGCTTCACCGTGGATATCGGCGGGCCGTCGCCGCCGCGCCCTCCCTCGATCGAGGGGCCGAGTTCACCGGACTGTGGCAGTGGCCGTCGCGATCGCGATGAGACCAACAGTGCCGGCGACGACAAAGGCCAGGCCCGTGCCGCCGATCTCGACGAGCGTGCCGGAGAGGAGAGAACCGAGCGGAGCCAGGCCGACGAACGCAAACAGGTACAGAGCCACGAGCCTGCCCCGCAGGTGGTCGGGCGCGGCGAGCTGGACGAGAGCGTTGGCATTGGCTGCGAAGAGCGTGAACGCAGCGCCGATTCCGAACAGGACGACGCCAGCCAGCCGAGCCTCGTGGACGGGGGCGAGGGCGAAGAGGAGGACGCTGAAGGCGAATGCGCCTGCCCGGAACGCCCCGAACGTCGCCTGCCGCGACGAGGCAGTGGCGATCGCACCCATAAACGCGCCGAGGCCGAAGGCCGCGGAGAGGAGACCGAACGCGCGCGCGTCGACCTGGAGCGTGTCGGCGGCAAGGAGTGGCACGAGCGTGTTGAAGTTGAACCCGACCAGTCCGACGCAGGTAACGACGACGAGCACAGCTCGTACCTGCCGGTCACGCCACGCGAAGGACAGTCCCTCCCGCGTGCCCGCAAGGACGGTGGTTGCGCGGTTGTGCTCTACCGGATAGAGCTCGCTCTCGCGCATCGCGAGCAAGGCCACGAGGACGGCGACGAAGCTGAACGTATTGACGAGGAAGCAGACGCCGACACCCGCCGCGGCGATCAGCACGCCGGCGATCGCAGGGCCGATCACACGGGAGGCGTTCAGCAGCCCCGAGTTGAGGGCCACGGCGTTCGGCAGCTCGCGCGGACCGACCATCTCGAACGTCAGCACTTGCCGAGCCGGCGCATCGAGCACGAGCGTGACGCCGCCGAGTGTCGCGAGGGCGAAGACGATCGGGAGTGTCGCGGTTCCCGTGAGGGTCACGAGTGCGAGGGCCGCGGACGTGATCATCGCCGCCACCTGCGTCCAGACGACGAGCCGTCGCGTATCGAGCCGGTCGACGATCGAGCCGGCGAAGAGGCCGAACAACGTGTATGGCGCGAAGCGGCAGAAGAGCAGCATTCCGACTGCAAGCGGCGAGCGGGAGAGGGAGAGCACGAGCCACGCGAGCGCCACGTTCTGCATCCACGACCCGGCGAGCGAGACGATCTGGCCGGCGAAGAAGAGCCGGTAGTTGTGGTGGCGTCGGAGGCTGCGGAAGGTTCTCGTCTGCAGAGCGAGCCCGACGGTGCTCATCGGCTCTCCCCCAGCAGTTCCCGGAGCGGCTCGACGGCCGCCGCCACGGCCTCTAGGGCCGCGGGATCGAGCGCGCCGAGCCGTTCGGCGAGCCACGCCGTGCGCCGTTCGCGCACCGACCGGAGGACGCGCTCACCCTCCGTCGTCAACTCGAGGCCGACGCGTCGGCGATCGGTGGTCGACCGAACCCGCACCAGAAGCCCCGAGCGCTCGAGCCGGTCGATGTGGCCCGAAAGTGCGGGAGGAGAGATCCCCTCCATCTCGGCGAGCGCACGCAGGGTCAGGCCCGGGCTCCCCTTGACGAGCCAGAGCAGCGTCGCCTGTCGGCCTGTGATCCCGAACTGCTCGGTCTCGCGGCGCAGTTCCCGCGTCAGGCGAAGCAGTACTGGCCGGAGCTCGTTCGCAATGGCGAGAGGCGTTTCGATAGTTCGATTAATCATTAATATAGTTAACTATAACAGACTGCACGAGGTCAGGGGCGGTGCCCCTTGAACAGTCCGATGGCCTGCGTATGATCGGTAAGAGATGCGCACGCTCCCTGTCATCGCCGCTTCTGTCGTGGCCATCGCTGCCGGAATCACCGGGGCGGCAGGTGGCGCGTCGTCCGCCGTTCGCTGCAACCTCTGGGCGGCTCCCTATGGCGTCGACACGAACGCGGGCACGCAGGCTGCCCCGTTCCTCACGCTGACCAAGCTCGCGGCGACGCTCGCGCCGGGGCAGACGGGCTGTCTCCCGGCCGGCACGTCGTTTGCCACGCGCGAAGTGATCACGGCGGCCGGTACCGCGACCGGGCGCGTCACGATTACGACGGCCCCGGGAGGTGCGCGAGCGATCCTCGCGGACGGTATCGAGACGACGCAGGCGACGCGATATCTGACACTCACCAACCTCGCGATCGCCGCCATCAACGACTCTCCCAACGAAAGCGTCCCCGCCACCGTAATTCTCCGTGGCTTCTCCACTGCGTTGACCCGATCAGATGTTGGCCCTGGCACCTTGAAGCAGGTCGCCCGCTCGTGCGTCCTGCTCGACCATGCAGGTGCAGCGGTCATCGACGGCAACGTCCTCCACGAGTGCAATGGCGGAACGCCAGGACTCTATGGAGCGGGTGTTCTCGCGTCGACGTCGGTTCGAGCGCGAATCACCGACAACGTGATCTTCGGAATCGCAGGGGGTGATGCACTCGCCTTCTCGCCGAACGCGCAGGTCTCGACTGCCCGCCGCAATCTGATGGTCGACAACCTCGGTGGCATCTATTTCGGCGGCGGGCCGAAGGTTGCGGCTCGAGACAACCGCATCGAACAGAACGTGATCACGCGTGACAGCCGATTCGATGTGCACAGCGCGTATGCGCCGAACACGCCGGTGGGGACGGGTAACCTCGTCGCTCGAAACTGTCTCTGGAGCCCGGGTGCCGTGACGGCGTCTGGAGCCGGCTTCAAGATGGTCGCGAACCGCAAGGTAAACCCCCGTGTCGTGAAGGGGCAGGGCACGTACAGGCTCGCGCCGACGAGCCCGTGCCGGGCCTATCGGCCGCTGCCGTAGAACCTCGCCCGGTTGCCGCCCGGTGGGTGGTGTGAGAAGCGCTGTCGGAACGGCCTGAATTCGTGTTGTGAAGCCACTCGAACGAGTGTCGAGGCAAGGTGTTTGGCTCCCGACAGATGAGGGGTGAGCCGCCGCCTCTTCCTCGCGTTGACCGCGGTGCTCGCGGTTGTAACGCTGGCCCCTGTGGCCCTCGCTCACGAAGGCTCCGGCAAGACCTCGGTCGAGGGAACCCTCCGGACCTGGCATGGGGATACGTTCAGTGCCCCGGTCTCGGTCGGGGAGGGCATCGACACGACGATCGCCGGCCTGATCCCCCTCGAGCAGGCGCCGGCCCCGACGGCTTCGCTTGCGGGGAAGCGGGTGCGCGCAAGTGGCGTGCGACGCGGGAAGGCGCTGGCGGTTTCGGGCAGCGTCCAGGCCGCCGGGCCGACCAATGCGGTTGCTGCAGCGACCGGTACGAAGTCGGTCGCAGTCCTTCTCTTCAATTTCGCGGGCGATACGCGACAGCCCTGGACGACCACGGCCGTCCGGAACGTCGTCTTCGATGGCGCAGGCTCGGTCAACGCGTACTACCAGGACGCGTCGTACGGCCAGATGTCGATGAGTGGTGACGTGTTCGGCTGGTTCACGATCGATGCTACGAACGCCGGTTGCGATTACACGACCTGGGCCAATCAGGCCCGCTCGAAGGCGACTGCCGCAGGCGTTCCGCTCGCCAACTACGCCTACACCGTGTACGCGTTCCCGAACGTTGGCGGTTGTGGTTGGGCCGGGCTCGCGTACCTGCCCGGCACGGCAAGCTGGATCAACGGCTCGATGAACCTCCGGGTCGTGGGGCACGAGCTCGGCCACAACTTCGGCGTTCATCACGCGAGCACGCTCGCGTGCACGAGTGCCGGGACATCGGTCGTGCTCTCCCCGACCTGCAGCGCGAACGAGTACGGCGACCCGTTCACGATCATGGGCTCGGCCCCGACGCGCCACCACAACAACTGGCATCGAGCCCAGCTGGGATGGCTGCCGGCGCAGACGATCTCGTCATCGGGGATCTACTCCCTCGCCCCGGCCGAGCTCTCGACGTCCACTCCACGCTTGTTGCGTGTCGCGCGGGGTGATGGGAC
>JANOFZ010000139.1:0-4256 GCA_031413935.1 Thermoleophilia bacterium
ACCGCCGCGCAACGATCCTCGGGCTGGCGGTCGGCCTTCCGGTCTCGGCGTTCTTCCTCTGGCTCGCCGTCCGCCGCGCCGACCTCGATCTCGTGTGGGCAACGCTCCGCAACGCGAACCCCGGCCCGATCGTGTTGGCGATGGTGGCGATGTGCGGCGTCTACCTGATTCAGGCGGAGCGCTGGCGGCGCATTGCCCGGGTGCCGCTCGGTCTCGGACGGTTCTTCGAGCTCGTGCTCTGCGGGATCGGCTGCAACAACGTGCTGCCCGGCAGGGTCGGTGATCTGCTGCGCGCCCGCTGGCTCGGTCTCGACGCGAGGATTCCCGGCGGCCGGGCACTCGCGACGGTCGTGCTCGACCGGGGCTCCGACCTCGTCGGGCTCGTCGTGGTGCTGCTCGTAACGTTGCCGTTCGTCGCGCCGGCCGCGTGGCTCGGAAGAATCGTGGTCGGGAGCGTGATTGGAGTCTCCGCGCTCCTGCTCGGCGTCTTCGCGGCGCGGCTCTACTCCCGCACGCGCGATCGCGACCGTCACGCCGAGCGCGGGGTGCTGCGCCGCGTCGCCCGAGACGTCGTCGACGGGCTCGCAGAGCCGCTCGGGCGGCGGCGCCTCGCCGTCGTGATGGCGCTCAGCCTTGCGGCGTGGGGCATGTGGGCCATCGGGGCGCTCTTCGTCGGTCGCGCGGTCGGGATCGAGATGACGCTGCTCGAGGCGCTGTTCGTCGCGGCGGTGATCAACCTCGGCGTCGCGATCCCGTCGTCACCGGGCTTTGTCGGGACCTACCAGTGGCTCGCGATCGCGGCACTCGGCCTGTTCGAGGTGCCGCAGGAGGGGGCGTTGGCGTTCGCGATCCTGCTGCAGGCCGTCTGGTACGTGCCGACGACGGTCGCGGCCGGCGTGCTGCTCGGCGGCCGGGCGATGCAGCGTGCCGGGCGACGCCGTCAGACAGTGGCCGTCTCGGCACGATGACGGTGGAGGACAGCGGACGTGGCGCATGCTGCTCCCGCCCGGCATCGTCGATGCCGCTCCTGGCGAGCCGCGTCGCCTCGGTGCGGTTCTTCAGCCGGAGCTTGCGATAGTCGACTCGACACGGGCGATGGGCGAGGCTTCCTCGCCTGCGGCTCGGCGGCGCCTAGCCCCTACGGGAAAAACGGTGGGTTTCGTGTCGTAGGGGCGACGCGCATGCGTCGTCCGCACGTGAGCGCGACCGTAGGTGGCGCAAGTGACGTCCGCTCTGACCAGAGCACGCTGACAGACATCGCCTGGAGTCGCTCACCGAGGTGCTGGGTGCTATCGACTGCCGGTGGGCGGCGGCACGTTGAGCTGTGCGCAGATCTTGCGCGCGAGGCCGAAGTCGATCTCACGATGGCATGTCACGACGGAGCGGGAGCCTCCCGGGCCGCCCCAACGCGTATGGTTCGCGCCCTCGTCGATCTGCCGGCAGTCGTGAGCCCGCAGGTGGCGCTCCAGATCACGGCGTTTCACGCCGCGATCGTCAGATGCAGCTGCTCGCGTTCACGGTGGTCGTGATCACCGGCCGGCTCGTGCGTGGTCGAACCCGGCTTGACATAAAGCGTACGTTACGTACACTACGTACGGTTATGGCCGCTATCTCCGTCACGCAGGCGCGCAACAGCTGGGCCGATGTCTTCGGCCGGGCCGTCCAGGATGGTTCGCCCGTTGCGATCGAGCGTGGGAGGGGCGAGCAGGGACTGCTGATCGGTTTCGACCAGATCCGTCTCCTCGTCGACCGGTATCCGTTCACGACTGAGGTCTTCTTCGAGCCGGGCACCGTGAGTATCTGGGTGCCGGAGTTCCAGCTCTACGGGCGCGGTGCATCGTTTTCCGAGGCGCAGGACGACCTCGTCGACGAGGTTCGTGCCTATGTCGAGGAGTACCTGGCCGACGCCCGCCTGTACCTCCACTCGCCGAACCGGTCGCCGCAGTTCCCCTGGATTCTGCGCGCCTATGTCGCTGACACGGCCGGGGAGTTGGCAGCGGTCCTTTTCGCACCGCCCCTCGTCGAAGCTACTCAGGCGCCGGTTGCCGCCGCCTAGTCACGACGACCTTCGGCGCTTTGCCGAGATCGACGCGTGGGAGGAGCTCGAGCGCGTTCGAGGAGGTACGGGAGACCACAACCGCTACCGCAAGGTGCTCGCGGACGGGACGATCCTGCGGACGAGGGTCTCACATGGGAGTGGGGAGATCGGCGATGCCGGGCTCTGGAAGCGGATCTGGCGCGACCAACTCGGACTCGGGAGCGAGGACGCGTTCTGGCAGTCGTTAGCCGACCGGAAGCCGGTCGACCGAAGTGGCGTCCACCCCCCCGCGCCATCGGGTCCGTCGATTCCCGGATGGGTCGTCGCCGGACTGCTGCGCACCGGCATGGTCGAAGCCGACGTTGCGGCTCTCGACGCAGACGAGGCGCAGCGTCTGCTCGAAGAGCGGTGGGCGACACCGCCACCCGAGCATCGACCGACGACCTGACTGCGATCCACGCGCGGTCAGCTCACGGTCGCGTCCGGGCGAGGCTGAGGCGCAGCGGACTTCGCGTTCGAGACGGCCCGTTGTCGCAGCGCGCAACGCGCACGCGTCGTCCGTCGGCCAGCGTGCGGTTCGCGGACCGGTTGTGTTTGCCTTGTCGTTGCGGGCGAGGCTGGCCTCGCTCCTACGGCAAAATGGTGGGTTTCGTGTCGTAAGTGCGACGCGCATGCGTCGTCCGCGCGTGAGCGCGAACGGTGGCGGATCGCATGACGTCCGCTCCGACGAGAGTGCGCCGATAGGTACCGCCCTGTGCCGGTCAACCAGCGGCGGCGTGCTCTCGCGGGTGTCGAGGACGACCGTCGGCGATGAAATCGTCGTGCAGACCAGCAGTTGATAGTGTCGCACCTAGGTGATATACTCTCGCTGTGCCCACAAAACGCCCACGCCTGACGATTACCGAGACACCCGACGTGACGCGCCGACTGTCGCTTGTCGCCGCGAGGCATCCGGAACTCGCTGACTCCCGGAACGAGCTTCTCCTGCGGCTGACCGAGATCGCCGAGGAATCGCTGCTCGCGGAGATCGGCCACGACAACGGCCGGCGTGAGGCCGCGAAGCGCCGTCTGCTTGCGAGAACACGAGCGATCACCGCGGAGCAGGCTCGGGAGATCCTCGACTCTCGTGAGGCCGACTGGGCGCACGACATCAATGGCTCGTAAGAGCCGACCGCAACGGCTGCTGCTCGACCTCTCAGCCTGGGCTCGCAGTTCACACCCGCTTGTCAGGCCGAACTGGAGCGCGTACCTCGCCACCGACCGTCTGCTCTGCCATCCGGTGTTTGCGCTCGAACTGCTCCATAACGCGATCAACCCACCCGGCTATCAGCAGTTGCGAAACGACATCGAGGACGGGTTCGACTGGCTCTGGCCCGATCGTGAGACTGCAGAGATCGCGTTGCGGCTGCAAGAGCGGCTGGCAACGACAGCCGTGGTAGGGCAACGCGTGAAGACAGCGGACATCCTCATTGCCGCACTCGCGGTGCAGCATGGTGTTTCCGTTCTCCACTACGACTCGGACTACGACGAGATCGCCGAGCGAGGCGGCGAGCCCTTCGAGAGCGTTTGGATCGCAGCGCGAGGGAGCCTCGAGGACATCGCCGAAGGAACGGGCAACGCGCGACGCGCCTACCGGAAGGCGCTCGGTGAGCGTCTCGTCCAACTCCAGAATGATGCTGACCTCGACGTGTGGCCGGCCCTGATCGACTGGGTCGACGAGCAACTTCGAAGCCGCGGAATCGAACCTCCGAGAGCGCCGAACATCGCGACGGGATCAACGCGCAGGTCGCGCCCCGGCCGGCCTGAGGCAGGCTGAGCGCCCGAGCTTCGGGATCGGAGTAGTCGCCCGCCACCTCCGGAATCGACGCGATCACCCAGCCGTCCTCGCCGGACTCGAACACGATCGTCAGTGCGAGGTGATCAGAGATCAAAAAAACGATACAGGGAAAAGTGCGCCGGAAGTGCTCGCGGAACGCCAGATAGCAGCGTAACTGCGGATGAACCCCGCCCCCAGACGAACGACCGGGACAGACACGCCGCCAGATCAGGGGCGAGGCACACGCCTCGTATCGCCCGGCCTCGTCGATGCGGCGCCTGGAGCGCGCACAACAGAAGGGGCGGGCGTGCCCCCCCCCCCTCACCCGGTGCCCCCCCCCCCCCCCCCCGCGCGACACCCCCCGCCCCCCCCCCCCCCCCGCCAGCCCCCCGGGCCCCCCCC
>JANOFZ010000140.1:0-8332 GCA_031413935.1 Thermoleophilia bacterium
GGCACCGCCCAGGGCTCCGGGATCGGGGCCCGCTGTCGTTTCCGGGGACGAGAGGGGTGGCGCCGACATGGCAGAGGGCACGCGCACACTGAAGGAAGCGCCAACGCTCGAGCTCGTGCTCAAGCGAAACCCGGTCGAGCGCCTGAAGCGCGAGAAGAGCCCGCTCTCGATGCTGGGCGAGCTTCCGGCCCTGATCGCGACGGGCTACGCCGACATCGAGGAGGAAGACCTCGTTCGCCTCAAGTGGTGGGGCGCCTACCACGACAAGCCGAAGATCGGGACGTTCATGCTCCGGATCAAGCTGCCGGCGGGCCGGATCACCGCCGAGCAGCTGCGCGCGATCGGTGAGCTCTCGAACGAGCACGGCCGCGGCGCCGGCGAGCTGACGACCCGACAGACGATCCAGCTCCACTACCTCGAGCTCGGCTCGCTGCCAATCGTTTTCGACCGGCTGCGCGACGCCGGCCTGACGACGGTAGGCGCTTGCGGCGACGCCGTCCGCAACCTCACGGGCTGCCCGGTTGCAGGCCTTGCCCACGACGAGCTCTTCGACGTGACAGCGCTGCATGCCGAGGTGACGGAGTTCTTCTACGGCAATCCCGACTACTCCGATCTGCCGCGCAAGCACAAGATCTCGATCTCGGCCTGCGCCCACCGCTGCAACGCACCCGAGATCAACTGCATCTCGCTCGTCGGCGTGATCCGTGACGGTGAACGCGGGTTCGCTGTCCTCGTCGGCGGTGGGCTGTCGTCGGTGCCCCGGATCGCTCGCGACCTCGGTGTCTGGATTCGCGAGGACGAGGCGATGCCCGTGATGAGGGCGCTCCTCGATGCCTGGAAGGAAGATCTCCGCTACCGGCTCTCTCGCGTCAAGGCGCGCATGAAGTTCATGGTCGACGACCGCGGGCCGGAGGGGATGCGCGAGGAGGTCGAGCGCCGACTCGGGTATGCGCTGCCCGATTACACGCTCGAGGCACTCGACCACGATCCGGCCGATCACATGGGTGCCGAACCCGAGCACGATCCGGATCTGAGCACGCTCGGCGCCCCGGTGCACCTCGGACTGATCTCGGGCGATCAGATGCTCGCTGTCGCGGGCCTCGCAGCAAGCAAGGGTCGCGATATCCGCCTCACGCGGCAGCAGAACCTCGTCGTCACCGGGATTGCAGATGTCGGCGCAGCTTCGAAGGTTCTGGCGGAGATCGGGTTCCCGGTCGACGCGAACCGCCTCCGGTCGAACGCGATCGGCTGCACCGGGGAGCCGCACTGCAACTTCGCCGTCGGAGAGACGAAGGGGCGGCTCGGCGGCCTGATCGAGCACCTCGAGCGACGCTTCGGCGACGAGGTTTCCGAACTTCGCCTTCACCTCGACGGCTGCCCGCATGCGTGCGGCCAGCACTGGGTCGGGGATCTCGGCTTTCAGGCGACGACGGTGCGAGATGCCGACGGCAAGCGGCAACAGGGGTACGACGTCCTGCTGCGCGGCGCGCTCGGCCCGGTGGCGGCAATCGGCCGCCCGGTGTTTCGCCGAGTGCCGTCCGAGGAGCTCGACGAGACCGTCGAGCGGCTGATCGTCGCCTGGCTCGAGGGTCGGAGCCCTGGCGAGAGCTTCCGCGCGTACTGCGACCGCAAGACCGATGACGAGCTCGGCGTCCTGATCGGGCGCGAACCTGCCCGATCGCGCCGGGATGCAAAGGCACCCGAGGAGGAGGCAGCATGAGCAGCATTGACCTGATCGACGATCTCGAGGCCGGCGAGCTCTCGATCGAGTTCGAGGGGCAGGAGCCATGGGAGTTGCTCGAGTGGGCGCTCGAGCGGTTCGGTGAGGGACTCGCGCTCTCGACGGCGTTCCAGGAAGGCGATGTAGCGCTGATCGACATGGCATTCCGCATCGACCCGACCGTTCGCGTCTTCTCGATCGATACCGGCCGGTTGCCGCAGGAGACACACGACCTCGTCGAGCAGCTCCGCGAGCGGTACGAGGGCCTACGCCTCGAGTTCCTCTCCCCGGACGCGGGGCAGGTACAACGCCTCGTCGATCGCCACGGGCCGAATCTGTTCTTCCGTTCCGTCGAGAACCGGATGCTCTGCTGCAACGTCCGCAAGGTGCAGCCACTCACCCGGGTGCTCGCCGGTCTCGACGCGTGGGTCACGGGCCTCCGACGCGACCAGTGGGCGTCTCGCTCCGACATCCGCAAGATCGAGATCGACCACGATCACGGGGCAATCGTGAAGCTCAACCCGCTCGCCGAGTGGGCCGAGGACGAGGTCTGGGAGTACCTCCGCGAGAACGACGTCCCGACGCACGCGCTCTACGACAAGGGCTACTCGTCGATCGGCTGCCTGCCGTGCACGCGACCGGTGGCCGAGGGCGAGCCGGTACGTGCTGGCCGCTGGTGGTGGGAGACGGGCGCCCCGAAGGAGTGCGGCATGCACTGCGCAATCGAGACCGGCGGGTTCGAGCACGAGCTCCATGCCATCGTGGGAGCAGCTGCGAATGAGTAGCGCCCTCGTCGGATCAGGCATCCGCCTCGCGGAGCCCGAGGCCGAGCTGGCGCTCGCCGAGACGCGCGCCGTCCTCGCGGCCGCAGGGTCCGCCGAGTACCGCGAGCAGCTCGGCGAGCTCGAGCAGGCGATCGAGGCGGGACTCCTGGAGGAGGACGATGCCGCGATCCTCGAGCCGATCCTGGAGCTGGCTCTCCAGGCCGGGAGGATCCGCGCGATCTACGGGCCTCCCGGTGAAACGGCAGCCCTGCGGCTGTACCGCAAGCTCCCGCGAGGCGAGGCGCTCCGCCAGAGCGCCGAGGCCGTGAGCGAGGCGCTCACCTCGCTGCAGGGACACCGCCTCGAGAGCGCGACGCTCACGGCCGTCGGCCCGGGCGCGTACACGCTTGCAGTGGCGACGGACGAGGGGCGCCTCACGATCAAGCTCGACCGCCAGGGTGCCCGCCTCACATCGGTGGAGGTCTGAGATGGATTCACCGCGCTATTACATGGCGTGCCTCGACCTGACCGGGCGCAGCGTCCTCGTCGTCGGCGGAGGCCCGGTTGCTCTCGAGAAGGTCGAGGGCCTGCTGGCCTCCGGTGCAAACGTCACGATCGTCGCCCCCGAGATCATCCCCGAGCTCGCCGGGCTCGAGCTCACGTTCGCCCGCCGCACCTACCGCGCCGGAGATCTCGCGGGCAGGTTCCTCGTCGTTGCGGCGACATCGACCACCGCGGTCAACCGACGCGTCTTCCGTGATGCCGAGAATCGCTCGATTCTCTGCAACGTCGTCGACGTACCCGAGCTCTGCTCGTTCATCCTTCCCGCCGTCCACCGCCACGAGCCGATCGCCGTCGCTGTCTCGACGGGCGGTGCCTCACCCGCGCTCGCGCAGCATCTGCGCGACCAGATCGCAACCGTCGTGCGACCCGAGCACGCAGAGCTCGCCCAGAGGCTGCGCGCCCTCCGACCGTGGGCGAAATCGCACTTCGCCACCTACGAGGAGCGCAAGGCGTACTTCGCAGGAGTCGTCGCCGAGGAGCTCGGATGACCGTCCACCTCGTCGGGGCCGGGCCCGGCGACCCCGGGCTGATCACCGCCCGCGGACTCGAGCTCGTGCGCTCCTGCGACGTTCTCGTCACCGACGCGCTCGTTGCCCAGGAGCTCATCGACGAGGCGCCGGGCGACGCCCTCGTGATCTCCCGAGCCGGGATGAAGCAGCAGGCGGTGACGCGCCTGCTCGTTGCCTACGGCGCCGCCGGCCTCGACGTCGTGCGCCTCAAGGGCGGCGACCCGTTTGTCTTCGGGCGCGGCGGCGAGGAGGCGCTCGCCCTCGCCGAGGCCAACGTGCCGTTCGAGATCGTCCCTGGCGTCTCGTCGATCGCGGCCGTGCCCGCTTCGGCGCTCATCCCCGTCACCCACCGGGGCGTCTCCGACCGGGTCACGATCGCGAGCGGCCACGGCGCAGACGGCGGCGAGCCCGACTACCCATCACTCGCAGCCGCCGGCGGCACCCTGGTTCTCTTCATGGGGCTCGAACGCGTGGCCCAGCTCTGCACTGGCCTCGTTGCCGCCGGCCTGCCCGCGTCTACACCAGCCGCCGTCGTCTCGCGCGGCACGTTGCCCGACCAGGAAGCGGTGACAGGAACACTGGCTGACCTGCCCCAACTCGCAGCCGCGCTCGAATCGCCAGCCCTCGTCGTGGTCGGAGACGTTGTCAGCGTCGGTGCGCGTCTGACGTCAGCCATCGCAGCAACAGTCGCCGCCTGAGTACGAGCACCTAACGGAGCGCCGCGGCGATGGACGCGAACGCCCGTTGGTGATCGCGGGTGACGATCGGGTCTAGAGCCCTTGGCAGACTCGAGAGCTTGACGATGACGACGTCGGCGGCGGGGTCGATCCAGAGGAACTGCCCGTAGATGCCGCGGCTCTCGAGCGCGCCCGTCGCGCCGCCGGTGATCCACCACTGTGCGCTGTAGCTGCCCTCGGGAAACTCCCGACCGAACTCTGTCTCCCTCAGAAGCTGCGGGTCGCCTCCGGCGCCGATGCGGGCAGTCCATGCAGACGAGCACGCCCGGTGCGCGCCAACCGAGCCGCCGTTGAGCACGAGGTAGCCGAACCGCGCGAGGTCGCGCAGGGAGACCGAGACGCCACCATTCGCCATCGCGAACCCCGTCTCATCGACGGTGATGAGTGCATCGTGCTCGGCGCCGACCTGCGACCACAGGCCCTCCTCGAGAAGCTCGGGATAGCGACGTCCTGCCGCTCTTTCGAGCACCCAGGCCAGGACATCCGTCGTGGCGGAGCAGTACTGGAACGCCCGCCCGTGGGGACCCTTACGGCGCAGGGAACGGAGGAAGAGATACGAGTTCTCCGGGTCCTCGAGCCGGCGCGGCCGCCAGCCGGCGGCGCGATCCTGGGCCTGTACCTCCGAGTCGGGATCGGCGTAGTCCTCGCTGAACTCGAGCGACGCCGTCATGTCGAGTAACTGCGCAACGGTCGCCTCACCGTAGGCCGACTCCCACAACTCGGGGATGTAGGCGGATACCGTCGCACCGAGGTCAACGAGGCCGGACTCGACAAGCCCCCCGGCCACGACCCCGCACAGGGATTTCGAGATGGACATGAGCAGGTGTCGGGACGTCGGCTGCATCCCGTTGAAGTACTGCTCACACAGGATCTCTCCGCCCCGGAGAACGAGGAACCCGTCGGTGTAGGTCTCCCGCAGGAACGCCTCCACCGTCGAACCACACTCCACCCCGTCGAGCGAGATCACCGAAAGATCCTCAACCTGAAGTGCCGGAGCCAGGGAGAGGACAGGGCCGGTACCTCGTGAGACCACGGCAGACGGAACGAGCTCGCTGACATGCTGGAAGGCCCATCGGTTCTTCGGCCCCTCCTGCCAGCTCGCGTTCGTAACGAGCTGAGATGACTCGGGCGGCGACCCGAGCATCAGCGCGAGATCTGCTGCTGTCGCCGGGCTCTGTGGGATCGCCATCGACCCTCTGCCTGCTCGACGTGCCATCAGTTTCCCCTGACCGGGTCGTCCGGATTCAGCGTGCCTTCGTGCCCGTCGACCGTGATGGTGGCCCCGTCGGCGAAGTGGCACGCGGCGACATGGTCGGCGCCGACGGTCACGCTCACCGGATCCGTTGTCTCACAAGTCGCCGGCCGTCCGAGCTGATCGCGCAGCGCACAGCGCGTGTGGAAGCGACACCCGGACGGGATGTCCCACGTCGACGGCATCTCACCGCTGATCGGTGCGGGCTCATCGAGCGTGGTGCTTCCCCTGCCTCGAGTGCTCGCAAGCAACGCCCGCGTGTAGGGGTGGCGAGGGCTGCCGAGAAGCTTTGCTGCCGGGCCTTCCTCGACGATCCGGCCGAGATACATGACGCCGATCCGGTCGCTGAGGTGGCGAACGACGGAGAGATCATGCGAGATCAGCAGATACGTGAGGCCGTGCTCATCACGCAAGTCCACGAGGAGATTGAGGATCTGAGCCTGAACGACGATGTCGAGCGCCGAGGTCGGCTCGTCCAGCACAACGAGCCGTGGGCCGCTTGCGAGCGCACGCGCGACGACGACCCGTTGAGCTTGACCGCCGGAAAGCTCGTGGGGGTAGCGGTGGAGGTGCGTCGCCGAAAGCCCCACGTCCTCGAGCAGGCTTCCGACACGCTCTCGAAGCGCTGCCCCTCGCGCGAGGTGGTGCGTCGTCAAGGGCTCTGCGATCAGGTTGTCGACCGTCATCCGTGGGTTGAGGGCAGCCATCGGTTGCTGGAAGACGATCTGGATCTCCCGGCGCAGGCGACGGCGGACGGCGGAGTCGGCCGTGGCCAGGTCGATCCCGTCGAAGACGATCGAACCCTCCGACAGCGGCGTCAATCCAAGCACGCACCGCGCTACCGTCGTCTTCCCCGATCCGGATTCCCCCACCAGTCCGAACACCCGGCCTTGCGGAATGACCAGGTCGACACCGTCGACCGCACGAATCGAGGCACGCTTCCGTCCCGACCCGGGTACGGGAAACGCCTTGGCGACTCCCGTCAGCTCGAGCAGGTTGCTGCTCACAGCGCATCCCAGCGGTGGCAGGCTGCGGCCTGATCCGGGCCGGCGGGCGCGAGCACAGGTCGCTCCTCGAAGCATCGCTCGACGACGAGGGGGCAGCGAGGTGCAAAAGGGCAGCCGGTGGCGTCGCCGAGGGCGGTCGGGACGGCGCCGGGGACAGTCGGCAACGGAGCGCCTGGCTGGGCCCGCCCGGGAAGCGCCTCGAGCAACGCTCGGGTGTACGGGTGCCGCGGACGCCCCAGCAGCTGCGCGGTAACGCCCGTCTCGACGACGCGACCGGCGTAGAGGACAGCGATGCGATCGCAGAAATCGCTGACCAGGTCGAGGTCGTGGCTGATGAAGAAGACGCCGAAGCCCTGCTCTCTCTGGAGCCGTCGCAGCAGACGCAGGATCTGCTGGGCGATCGTCACATCGAGCGCGGTCGTCGGCTCGTCTGCGATCAGGAGACTCGGCTTGCAGATGATCGCCATCGCGATCATCGCGCGCTGCAACATGCCGCCCGAGAGCTCGTGCGGATAGAAGCGCATCACACTCTCCGGGTTCGGCAGTCCGACCGCGTGGAGGGTTTCCGCGACCAGCTCCTGGGCCTCCGGGCGACCGACTTCGAGGTGCCGTTCCGCCACCAGGCCGATCTGGTAGCCGACCGTGAACACGGGATTGAAGCTCGTCCCTGGGCTCTGGAAGACCATGCTGATCTGCTTCCCGCGAATGGAGCGCAACTCGCGGTCGGAGAGTTCGAGCATCTCCTGGCCGTCGAACGAGACCCGGCCGGAGGCGGTGGCGTTCTCTGGAAGCATCCGCAACACCGAGAGGCCCGTGAGCGTCTTGCCGCAGCCGGTCTCGCCGACAACGCCGACCGCCTCGCCCGCGTCAACGGTGAGGCTCACGCCGCGTAATGCCCGCGACGTGACGCGGCCGTCACGCGAGAAGTCGACCGTGAGATCCTCGATCTCGAGCAACGGGCTCACCGTCCACCGGTCCTCGGGTCGAGGACATCCCGCAGCGCGTCGCCGAGGAGATTGAAGCCAAGGACGGCGGCGAAGATTGCGAGGCCGGGGAACGTCGAGATCCACCATTCGGTGACCACGGTCGTCCTTCCCTCGGCCACCATCAGACCCCAGTCCGGCGTCGGTGGCTGCGCAGCCAGCCCGAGGAACGCGAGGGCGCCGACCGCGAGAATTACCGTCCCGGCGTCGATCGTGGCCTGGACGAGGATCGGCGTCGTCGCGTTCCGAAAGACGTGACGCGCGAGAATGATCGGCTCACGGACGCCAAACACGCGCGCCGCATCGACGAACGGCTCATGCCTGAGCGACTGGGTCACGGTTCGCGCCAGCCGTGCGTACCACGGCCACCACGAGATCGCGAGCGCGAGACCGGCGTGGAAGAGGCTGGCTCCGAGGGTCGCGGTAATCACCATTGCGAGCAGCAACGGCGGAAATGCCAGAAAGAGGTCGGTGAATCGCATCAACGCCTCGTCCAGCCACCCGCCGCGGTAGCCAGCGATCATGCCGAGAGGCACGCCGATCAGGATCGCAAGGAGCACGACTGCGAGCGCCACGCCGATTGCCGGGCGGCCGCCGAACATGACCCGACTGAGGACGTCGCGGCCGAGGTGGTCGGTGCCGAAGAGATGCTCGGAGCTCGGCGCCAGGTCTCGGGCCGGTACGTTCGCCTCGCCGCGTCCTTGATCAGGGTACGGCGCCAGGAGCGGTGCTGCGATCGCAACCAGGATGAGGATCGTGATCAGCGACGTCCCGATGAGCGCCCCGGGGTCGTGCC
>JANOFZ010000141.1:0-4725 GCA_031413935.1 Thermoleophilia bacterium
GGGCTTGCTCGTGACGCTCGTCGGGATCCCGATTCTCGTGGCAACCCTCTACCTCTGCATGGGCATCACCGACACCGAGCGCTGGCGGGCACGCGGCCTGCTCGGGATCGACGTTCCCCGGCCCTATCGAACGCTCGTTGCCCCCACGCCGCTGCGGCGCATCTGGGAGCGCATGACGGACTGCGCGGTGTGGCGCGACCTCGTCTACCTCCTCTTCGTCTTCTTCCCGCTCGCGATTGCCACGTTCGTGATCGCCGTCACGGTCTGGGCGGTCGCACTCGCGTTCGTCGCTATGCCCGTCTACTACGGCTCGGGCAGCGGCGTCCAGTTCGGGGACGGCCGAAGCATCGACATCGACACGCTCCCCGAGGCGATCGTCTGCACGCTCATCGGTCTCGTCCTTCTTGGACTCTTGCCGTGGATCCTCGGGTTGCTCACTGCCGTCCACGTGTACACGGTGCGGACGCTCCTCGGACGCCGCTCCTCCGAGAGGGTTGCGGAGCTGACGCTGCAGCGCTCCGAAGCCGTCGATGCCGCAGTCTCGGAGCGGCGCCGCATCGAGCGCGATCTCCACGACGGCGCGCAGCAGCGGCTGACCGCGCTCGCGATCGACCTGGGACGCGCCCGCGCCAAGCTCGACTCCGATCCGGAGGGAGCACGGGCGCTCGTCGAGCAGGCGCACGAGGACTCGAAGCAGGCACTCGCGGAGCTGCGCAACCTCGCCCGCGGAATTCACCCCGCGATCCTCACCGACCGCGGCCTCGATGCGGCTCTCTCGGCACTCGCGGCCCGAAGTCCGGTCCCCGTCGAGATCTCCGTTGACCTCGACACGCGACCAACGGTCGCGATCGAGTCGACGGCGTACTTCGTCGTTGCCGAGGCTCTGACGAACGCCACGAAGCACGCGGAGGCAACGCGACTCGAGGTGCGCGTCAGGCGCGAGGAAGGGACGGTCGTCGTGGAGATCGAGGACAACGGTGTCGGCGGCGCACGGATCGAACCGGGCGGAGGGCTCGAAGGCCTGACAACGCGTGCCGCCACGGTCGACGGCAGATTCACCATTTCCAGTCCCGCAGGCGGACCAACCGTCGTCAGGGCGGAGCTGCCATGCGCGTCGTGATCGCAGAGGACTCGGTGCTGCTCCGCGAGGGGTTGTCGCGTCTGCTCGCCGACGAGGAGATCGAGGTTGTAGAGGGGGTCGGAGACGGCGATGCGCTCCTCGTCGCCGTCGAGCGCCACCGCCCGGATCTGGCGATCGTCGACGTCCGCATGCCGCCAACTCACACCGACGAGGGCCTGCGCGCTGCGATCGAGGCGCGCGCACGCGTCCCGGAGACGGCGATCCTCGTTCTCTCCCAGTACGTCGAGGAGCGGTACGCGAGCGACCTGCTCGCCGCTGGCGGCGTCGGCGTCGGCTATCTCCTGAAGGAGCGCGTCGCCGATGTGGGCGAGTTCATCGAGTCGGTGCGTCGGGTCGCCGAGGGCGGAACGGCGTTCGATCCAGAGGTCATCGCGCAGCTGATGGGTCGCCGCCGCCAGAACGATCCACTCTCGGAGCTGACACCAAGGGAGCGAGAGGTGTTGACGCTGATGGCCGAGGGCCTGAGCAACGCTGCGATCGCGAAGAGGCTGTGGCTCACGGTCGGTGCCGTCGAGAAGCACATCAGCTCGATCTTTGCCCGGCTCGGCCTCTACCCGGGAGAGGACGAGAACCGTCGCGTGCGTGCCGTCCTCACCTACCTCGAGGGCGTTCGCGGTTGATCGGTGATAGGCGTAGGGGCTACGCGAAGCGTCGCTCCGCGACGCAGAGCGTCGCCCGTCACGGTCTCCGGGACTACGTCCGTGACGCCGCCAGCGCGATGTCCTCGCGCCGCCGCACGCCTTCCCATCCGATCAGATCAGCCGCCGCGTACGCTGCTGCCCGCGCAGCAGCGATGTCGTCCCCGACACCGGTGACGTTGAGAATCCGACCGCCGTTCGTCACGACAGACCCGTCGCGCAACGCAGTCCCGGCATGGAAGACGAGAGCCCCGGTCGCTTCTGCCGCTTCGATCCCCGTGATCGAGGATCCGCTGTCTCCCGACGCAGGGTAGTCCCCCGCCGCAAGAACCACGGTCACCGCGGCGCCGGCGCCCTGAGAGAGCCGCACCTCACCAAGGTCGCCTGCAGCACACGCAGCGAGCGCTTCGAGCAGGTCACCCTCGATGAGCGGCATCAGCGACTGGGTCTCGGGGTCACCGAAGCGACAGTTGTACTCGAGCACGCGTGCCCCGTCGGCCGTCAACATCAGACCGGCGAACAGCGTCCCGATGAAAGGGTGATCGCGCACTGCGAGCTCGGCGAGAATCGGGCGGCACGCAAGGTCGACGATCCTCTCGATCGCGTCGGCGTCGAATCCGGGCACGGGAGCAAACGACCCCATGCCGCCGGTGTTCGGGCCAACGTCACCGTCCTCGGAGCGTTTGAAGTCCTGCGCCACGGGGAGCGCAAGACACGTCGCGCCGTCACAGAGCGCAAAAACCGAGATCTCGGGCCCTTCGAGCAGCTCCTCGATCACGAGGTCGCCCCCGAGGGCGGCGAGCTCGGCGAGGCCCGCTTCGACGTCGGCCTGCGTGTGGCAGACCACGACGCCCTTGCCAGCGGCGAGACCATCGGCTTTGAGGACACAGGGGGCGATCGGCTCGCCGAGCGTCGCCGCGGTCGGGACACCGGCGGCGGCCATCACATCCTTGGCGAATGTCTTCGATCCCTCGATCGCGGCTGCGCCCTTCGACGGGCCGAACACCGAGATACCGACCCGGCGCAGGACGTCTGCGAGCCCGGCGACGAGCGGCACCTCTGGTCCTACGACGACGAGGCCGATCTGCAAGGCCCGTGCGAGGTCGAGCACCGCCTCGCTGTCGTCCGCGCGAACCGGATGACACTGTCCGAGGGCCGCGATCCCCGGGTTCCCGGGCGCAGCGTGGAGCTCGGTGAGCAGGGGCGACTGGACGAGCTTCCAGGCGAGCGCGTGCTCGCGACCACCGGATCCGAGGAGAAGGACGCGCATACTTCGAGTCTATTCGGCTGTCGGGACGGTCAGGCGCCAGGCTGAAGCCAGGCGCCAGGTCTCACAGCAGAGCTGTGCGGACTCGGTCGCCGAAGCCGTGCAGGCGCTCGCGCGGCTCATTCGCGAACACGAATCTCACGTAGTCTCCTGCCCGCGCGGAGCCCCAGTTCGTCATCGGAGTCGCGGCGATGCGCCCCAGGCGGAACAGCCGCTCGGACGCCTCGTCTGCGCTGTACCCGAATTGACGAACGTCGAGCAGAATCGACCACCCCCCGTGAGGTGGAATCACCTCGAGGCCATTGAGCTCGACGAGAATGACGTCCCGACGGCGCTCCCACTCGGCAGTCGCTGCACCGACGTCAGGGTCGCCGGCCTCGAGGGCGATCGCTACAGCAGTCTGTGCAATGCCGACCTGACAGACGACATTGGAGATCCCGACGAGGCCGATGTCGTCGACGAGCGCAGGCGGAGCTACGACCCAACCGACGCGCCACCCGATCATCCGCAGCTCCTTGGATGCCGAGCCGACGATGATCGTTCGCTCCGCCATCCCGTCGAGAGCGAGCGGATCGATGACCTCGCGGCCGTCGAAGAGGATCCGCTCCATCGCCGTGTCGACGACGAGGTAGAGGTCGTGCTCGCGACAGAGCTCCGCGACGGCTTCCCACGACTCCCGATCGAGCACCGAGCCCGAGGGCATCGACGGGCTCATCATCAGGAGCACCCGCGTTCGATCGTTGACGGCCGCGCGGAGACTGTCGAGGTCGAGGCTCCAGCCGGCTGCGCTCGGCTCGAGCCGGGCAAGGCTGGGCACGCCTCCAGCGACTCGAACTCTGTTCAGCAGCCCGGCGTAGACCGGATCGGTGAGCACGACCTCGTCGCCGGGCTCGAGGGTCGCGAGCAAGACGTTGAGGATCCCGTTCAACCCACCCGCCGTAATCAGCGTGTGTCGCCACTCGATCTCGTGCACCCCACGGCCGACGTGGGTGGCAACCGCGCGTCGCAGCCGCTCGTGGCCAGGAAACGGAAGGTAGCTGTTCGCGTCGTCGTCCTCGATCGACACACGCGTCGCCTCGATGGCGGCAGCATGGGGTCGTAGATCCGTGTCGAGGTTCTCGAGTCGGAGCAGCTCCGGATCGGCAGCACCGTCGGCAGCGTCGCCCATACGGTCGACACCGATCCCGGGAACGCCCTGGAGACGAGAGACTGTCACGGCCGCATTACTAGGGAAGCGTGAGCACGGCCTCGCGGCCCTGCCCGGTGCCAACGAGAGCGACGGGGACACCGAGTGCATCCTCGACGAAGCGCACGTACGAGGCGGCCGCCTTCGGAAGTTCGTTGCCCTCGATCTCCTCCTGCCACCCGGGGAGCGTCTCCCAGACCGGCCGACAGTGGTGGAAGTCGGACTGATGCGCGGGAAAGTCGTCGGTCTCGCTGCCGTCGGGCAGTGCGTATCGCACGCAGATCGGGATCTCCGCGAACGTCGAAAGCACGTCGAGCTTCGTCAGCGCGAGCGAGGTGATGCCGTTGACGCGCACGGCGAAACGGAGCGCCGGCAGGTCGAGCCACCCGCAGCGACGCTCGCGTCCGGTGACCGTGCCGAACTCCCCACCGAGCTCACGCACCCGATCCTGATCCTCGCCCTCGATCTCGGACGGGAACGGCCCCTCGCCGAC
>JANOFZ010000142.1:0-13580 GCA_031413935.1 Thermoleophilia bacterium
GCGGGCGGAGCGTCGAAGCCGGCCGCAACGAGGTCGGAGCGTACACGCTCGCGCTCCTCGATCTCCGAGGCGATGTCATAGCGAGGATCACGGAGCGCGGCTGCGGCGATGCGGGCCGCTGGCGATGCGATCGGGGCCGGCGCGCGGCGAGCCTCGAGCACGGCTGCGGTCGCCGGTGCGGCAACGGCGTAGCCGACGCGGAGGCCCGCGTAGCCGAACGCCTTCGACATCGTCCGGAGAACAATCAGGTTCGGGCACTCGTCGAGCCAGGGGACGACCGACTCACCGCCGAACTCGATGTACGCCTCGTCGACGATCACCGCCGTGCCCGGGTTCGCCCGGGCGAGCGCGACGAGCTCGGATGCAGGCGTCACTTCCCCGGTCGGGTTCTCCGGGTTGCAGCGCCAGATCAGACTCGCCCCCTGCGTCTCCACCACCGGATCGGCCCCGCTGAGCAACGTGACGGTGCGATAGAACGAGTACGTCTGCGGGAACATCGCCGCGGTGCGACCCGGCCCGAGGTAGGTGCGCGCACAGAGCATGATGAGGTCGTCGGCACCCGCTCCGATCACGACCTGCTCCCAGCCGACCTCCGTGCCGGAGCCAGCGTTCACGTAGCCGGCCGCCGCCTCGCGAAGCTTCCGATACAGGCCGCTCGGGTACTGGTCGAGCGTCGCGAAGCTCTCGGCGAGTGGAATCTGGGCGACTCCCGGGAACGGCGGAGTGTTCTGGTCGAACTTCAGCACCTGAGCCGGTGCGAGACCGTGGCGCGCGGCGACGTCCTCCACTGTCGCAGCCCACTTGTAGGGCGCGAAGGCGTCGGAAAGCGGGATCACGTCGGGGCCGCGCGGCGATTCAGGACTCGTGCTCATGCTCGCCCGAGCGCGCGCTCGGCGGCAGCCGCGTGCAGCGGCAGGCCTTCGGCCCGCGCGATCGGTCCGACAACACGCGCAGCTGCCTCAGCGCCCGCAGCCGTTGACCGCACGACCTGGAGCGGCTTCATGAACATCTCGAGGCCGAGCCCGCCGGAGGAGCGCGCGAGGCCGCCCGTCGGCAGAACATGCGTGGCCCCTGCGGCGTAGTCGCCGACAACGGCGGAACCACCGATGAAGACCGAGCCGGCATTCCGTACGCCCACAAGGAGTGCCTCGGGATCGGCGACGTGAAGCTCGAGATGCTCCGGCGCAAACGCCTCCGAGCGCGCCAGCGCGTCAGCCAGAGACGCAACCGTTTCAACCGTAACGTTGTCATAATGAGCAACAAGCGTAGTGACCGCGTCGGACAACACTGCGTCGGTGCTGAGGAGAAGCGCCTCGCTGTCACTCCCGTGCTCGGCCTGGGCAAGCAGATCCGCGGAGCACGCTTCCGGGTCGGCCGACGCGTCGGCGATCACGATCACCTCGCTGGGACCAGCCGGGATGTCGATACCGACACGCGTCGAGACGAGAAGCTTCGCGGCGGTGACATAGGCATTGCCCGGCCCGACGATCTTGTCGACCGGTTCGATCGACGCGGTTCCGTACGCGAGCGCGGCGACCGCCTGGGCGCCACCGATTGCATACACCTCGTCGAGACCGAGTTCGCGCGCCACGACGAGCGTGGCGGCGACCGGACTCGGCGTCACGACGGCGATCCGCCGCACTCCGGCAACGAGAGCGGGCACTGCAGCCATCACGAGTGACGACGGCAACGGGAACCGCCCGCTCGGAACGCAGATCCCAACCGAGTCCAGAGGAAGCCAGCGGCGCTCGGAGACGATCCCGGGTGCAGCCTCGACGGACGAATCGAGCGGCCGCTGCGCCTCGCTGAACGTCCGAACGGCGAGGATCATCGCGCGCAGAGCCTCGAGCACGTCATCGTCGACCACGGCAGCGGCGATCGCCTCAGCGGAGACCCGGAACCCGTCGGGCCGCGGCCCGTCGAAGCGTTCAGTCCATTCGAGGACTGCTGCGTCGCCACGTTCCCGAACGTCAGCAACGATCGGCGAGACGACGATGATCGCGTCGTCGAGCCCCGCCCCTCTCACGGCACGAGCCGCTCGATCGGCAGGACGAGAATCGAGGTCGCGCCCGCGTCGCGCAGTGCCGGCAGCAACGACCAGACATCATCCGCCGCTACCGCGGCGTGCACCGCGATATCTCCTTCGCTCGCGAGCGTGAGCACCGTCGGCGCGCCCATGCTCGGGAGCACCGCGCGGATCGCGGGGAGCGTCTCGCTCGTCGCATTCATCATCACGTAGCGCCGACGACGCGCCGCAACGACTCCGGAAAGCATGAGCTCGAGCCGCTCGACGAGATCGGCCTGCTCGTCGACGGCCGAGCGCCCGCCGATCAGCACAGCCTCCGAGGAGAGCAGCGTCCCGATCAGTCGCAGACCGTTCGCGCTCGCTGTCGAGCCCGTCGAGACGAGGTCGACAATCGCGTCTGCAAGACCAAGCCTGGGGGTGGCTTCAACCGAGCCCGAAACGGTAATGATCTCTGCTTCGACCCCGCGCTCGCCGAGCAGCATCCGCGTCGAGACGGGGTAGGCCGTGGCGATCCGGAGGCCTCCGAGATCCTCGATCGCAGCCTGCGGAGCATCGTTCGGGACGGCGGCCTGGAGGGTACAGCGTGCGAATCCAAGCTCGGCCAGGGTGACAACGTCCGCCTCGGCTTCGACGACGAGGTTCGCACCGGTGACGCCGAGGTGAACGACTCCGTCCTGGACGTACTCCGGAATATCGCTCGGGCGGACGAGGAGCAGGTCGACCGGAGCATTTGCACAGGGAACGACGAGCGAGCGCTCGGTCGTCTCGAACGAAAGCCCGGCGTCCGCGCAGAGCCGGAGCGTCGTCTCGGCCATACGACCCTTCGCGGGAACGGCCAGTGTCAGCCGCCCGTTCTCTCCTGCGCGCGCGTGAAGGCGCTCATCGCTTCACCCTGTCGAGGGCAATCCGGTAGCCGCCCGCACCGTGACGCACCCACTGCGCGACGCGCGTCACAGTTGCCGTGGACGTCGGAACGCGCTCGGCGATCTCCACGTACGGGACGCCCTCATCGACCAGCCGTGCTGTCTGCCACCGGTGCGCGAGGGCCTCGAGCTCGGCACGGGTACAGAGATCACGAAGGAACGCCGTGACCTCGCCCTCCGTCCGGAGGGTGCGAAGCGCCACCGCGAGCTCGGCAATCCCTTCGCCGACGTCCTGGCGATCGAGAGTCCGCGAGCGACCCACGGAGGGCTGCGAATATGGATGCGTGCGTGCCATATTCTTACATGCTAGCATGATAACGTGTTAATACAAGACTTCGAAGTCATCCCTGCGATCGATGTGCTCGAAGGGCGCGTCGTCCGGCTCTCCCAGGGGCGCCGCGAGGCTGTGACCATCGAGGGCGGAGATCCGGTCGAGCTCGCTCGCCGGTTCCGCGACGAAGGCGCCACGCGACTCCACCTGGTCGACCTGGACGGGGCATTCAGCGGGACGCCCACGCTCGATCTCGTCGAACGCGTCGCACGAGCCGGTCGCCTCCCCCTTCAGGTCGGTGGTGGCTATCGCAGCGCCGAGCTGATCGCGTCCGCGATCGACGCGGGTGCGGATCGGGTCATGGTCGGAACGGCCGCACTCTCCGCGTCCTTCCTCGCCGGGGCCGCAGAACGGTTCCGAGCGCACCTCATGATCGCGATCGATGCCCGGGACGGGAAAGTGGCCGTTGACGGGTGGACACGGACGTCGGAGACGACGCCGGCCGCACTCGCCCTCGATTGCGCGAACGTCGGGGTGCAGCGGCTGCTCGTAACGAGCACGGTACGCGACGGTTCACTCGCAGGGCCTGATGTCGATCTCCTGACGGACGTCCTGGCCGCCCGCGTCCCCGTGATCGCCGCCGGCGGAATCTCGTCGCTCGAGGATGTCGTCGCAGTACGCAATCTCGGGTGCGAGGCGGCTATCGCTGGCAGCGCACTCCTCGCCGGGCGCTTCACACTCGCCGAGGCACGGGCGTGCCTCGCGGCTGAGCGCTAAGTCTCTTAGAGCACCAGCACCATGGCCAGCTCGGAGGCGCCCTTGTGCACGCGGCTCGGAGCGGCGCAGCCCTCTTCCTCGAACCCAAGGGCTCGGTAGAGAGCGATCGCGGCAGCACTTTCTTCCATCACACAGAGGGTGAGCCGAGCACGGCTCGTTGACCGCGCCCAGGCGATCACCTCCTCGACGAGGAGTCGTGCGATCCCGCTTCCCCGCGCAGCCGGGTCGAGCCACACGCCGAAGACGCGGGCGTCGCTGTGCGGCTCACCGCGGAGAAACCCGCCGGCCATACCGACGGCGGTCGCCCGATCGGCACCGAAGGCGAGAAACACGGCCGAGTCACCGTCAACCCTTGATACCTCCGCGGCCCACTCGGCCCACTCCGTATCCGAGTCATGCTCGACGTCCGCGAGCACCTCCGTGAACGACGCCGGATCCGACCGTAGCGCTCGCAAGCGGACGTCCTTGAGGATCATCCTGTCCGTTGCGGCGGCACGCCTCACGGTCACTTCGCGTTCGTGAACGCCCGAGCCCATCGCCGCCCAGTCGCCTGGAAGCAAGAGCGGCTCCCACGCCTCGGGTGGACGCCACTCCTCCCACCCCGTTGGCCACGGCCGCTGTGTGATCACGCGCTCTCCTTCTGCACGCACCTTCCTAGCGGCGGCAGCGTCGAACACGCCCAGCTCGATCGCCTCCGCAAAATCGTCCTCGTCTTTCCACTCCCACATGCCGTCTGGCTCGATCCAGACGTCCAGCGCCCAGTCGGTGGTGTCGTAGCCGAGTGCAGTCCGTCGTAGAGGCGCCTGAAGGTTCACATACCAGCCGAGGAGTGCCCACGATTCGTCCCAGAACACCTCGACCGTGTGCGCATCGGTCGGCCGAACAAACTGGAGAACGTGGGTGTGCGCCCACGTGAGGTCGTGCGGCCCCTCCTTACCGACCCACCGCTCCAGGTAGCGGCCGTCCGGGTCGCGGCCCATCCACTTGCCGCGGGCGCCCGGGGCGCGATACAGAACGAGCCTGCCGTCGTCCGTTCCGACGTAGCGATGCGGCACAGCCCAGCGGACGCGGCCCCGATAAACGCTCCGCACCAGTACAGCGTCACCTGGCAGGCATGATTCGATCACGGCAGGTCCGGCCCTGTGACCGGGAGGGACACGCCCGCGGGCTCTACGGACCCGGCGGGTCGGATTCCCAGCTCTTGCGGATGCCCGCCTCGAGTTGGTCGCGCTCGGTACCCGTCAAGCGCGCATTCGCATGGAGCAGGCGATACTGGATGGGCGGCATCTCCCCCTCGCGAATCACGTTGTCCAAGCTCGCCAGATCCGCCTCCTGAGGGCGCTGCCATTCGGAGAAGTTGAGTACGGCGCGGCCCTCCTCGACATCCCTGGTCGTCAACCACGAGATCGGAGCAACATTCGTGTACCACGGCCAGCTCGTCAGGTTCGAGTGGCAGTCCATGCACGCGCCCGCTGCGAGGGCGCGCGTCTCGGGCGAGTCCCACTCGATCTCCTTGACGGTGAGAGGATTGTCATGCTCTCGTCCATAGGGGATCACCTGGATCGTGAGGCCGACAACCAGGAGCAGCAGAAAGAGCCTGAACAGAAATCTCATCGCTCTAGCATGCAACACCAGACGGACGACGCATAGATGCAATCAGGCGCGCAGGCATCCAGAGAATGCTCTCGGAACCTGCAAAGCGGTCTACGAACGGACGCCTACGAGCCCCGGACGCACGAGCCGCTCCGGGCGCCTGAGCCCCGCGTCACGAACGGGCGGGTTCAGCGGCTCGCTCAGAGGAGCGGCGCCGAACGAGCGAGCTACCTGTTCCGCCGGCGGCGCTCCGTAGGTCGTTGTCCGCTGGCGTGGTACCCGCCCGGCGGAGCGGATGAGCGCCTCCATCTGCTCGGGCGGAAGCTCCTGCCCCCACTCGGATCCCGCTGCACGCGAGATCGACTCATTCATCAGGGTTCCACCGAGGTCGTTCACGCCCGCAGCGAGCGCCTGACGGACACCATCGGGGCCAATCTTGACCCACGAGACCTGGATGTTCGTGATCAACGGATGGAGCGCGAGCCGCGCCACAGCGTGGACAAGCAGCGCCTCCCCGAACGTCGGCCCGCGGCGCGCGAGGCCTTTGAGGAACATCGGCGCCTCCATGGGCACGAACGGCAGCGGCACGAACTCCGTGAACCCCCCGCTCCGCGACTGCTGTTCGCGGGCGCGCAGGAGGTGATTCGCCCAGTGTCGGGGTCGCTCGACGTGCCCCATCATCATCGTTACGTTCGAGCGCAGCCCGACACGGTGCGCGGCGTCGTGCACCTCGAGCCACTGATCAGTCGAGACCTTGTCGGGGCAGATCAACGCTCGCACTTCGTCGTCGAGGATCTCGGCCGCTGTCCCCGGCAGCGAGCCGAGCCCCAGATCGCGGAGACGGGCGAGATACTCGCCCAGCGAGACACCGACTGTCGCAGCACCTTGCCAGATCTCGAGCGCCGAGAACGCGTGGATGTGGATATCCGGGAGCGCGGCCCCGATCGCAGAGACGACGTCGGCGTAATAATCGCCGGTGAACGCCGGATGAATGCCGCCCTGGAGGCAGACCTCGGTGGCGCCTCTCTCCCAGGCTTCCTCGGATCGACGCACGATCTCGTCGAGCGGGACGAGGAAGGCGGGGCCGCGCAGGTTCTCGGCGAGCTTCCCCTTCGAGAACGCGCAGAAGCCGCACCTGAAGTAGCAGACGTTCGTGTACTGGATGTTTCGGGTCACGACATAGGTGACCTCGTCGCCGCAGACCTCTCGGCGGAGCTGATCGGCCGCCGCGAACACCCGCTCGCGCTCCGCTCCTCGTGCCTCGAAGAGGCGTTCGATTTCGTTCGGGCCAAGCTCCTCTCCGGTCAGCTCGAGCGGAAGCGAATCGCGACGCACGAGGAACGGCACGGTCACTGACTCGCCGGGTGCCCAGCGATCCTCGCGGGCGAGCCCGAGGGCATCCGCCGCCCGGCGCACGGCGGGGCGCACCGCGGGGTCGACCCAGCGATCGAGGTCGGCGACGTACTCCGGGTAGAGCGGCAGACGCGGAGCGAGAGAAAGGCCGCGTGACGCGACGGCCTCGCGCAACCGCTCGAGCTCCGGCCACGGCGCCTCGGGATTGACGTGATCGATGGTGACCGGCGAGACGCCGCCCCAGTCGTCGATCCCGGCATCGAGAAGCAGCGGGAAGTCGTCATAGGCGAGGTTCGGCGGAGCCTGCAGGTGCCAGTCGGTTCCGAGCATGACCCGCGCGGCCGCGATCGTCCAGAGCTGCTCGGCGAAGTCCGCATCGGGATGGTCGGCCATCCGCGTGCCGGGCTTGGCGCGGAAGTTCTGCACGATCACCTCACCGATGTGACCGTGCTCCTCACCGAGCGTCTTGAGAGCGAGGAGCGCCTCGAGTCGCTCGGCACGCGTCTCCCCGATCCCGATCAGGATCCCGCTCGTGAACGGGATCGAGAGCTCGCCCGCAAGGCGCATCGTCTCGAGCCGCACCGCGGGAACCTTGTCCGGCGAAGCCCAGTGTGGGCCACCCTTCTCCGACAACCGACCGGAGACCGTCTCGAGCATGATCCCCATCGACGCGGAGACCGGGCGCAGAAGCTCGAGCTCCCGTCGGTTCATCACGCCCGGGTTCAGGTGAGGCAGCAGCCCCGTCTCATCGAGCACACGCTCTGCGCAATGCGCGAGGTACTCGATCGTGCTCGCGAAGCCGAGCGATGCGAGCTCGTCGCGGGCGACCCGGTACCGGAGCTCGGGCTTGTCGCCCAGCGTGAAGAGCGCCTCTGTACAACCTGCGGCAGCGCCGGCGCGCGCGATCTCGAGCACGTCCTCCACAGACAGGTACGCCCGCTCACCCCGTCGAGGCGGGCGGGCGAACGTGCAGTAGCCACACACGTCACGACACAGCGTCGTCAGCGGAATGAAGACCTTGGGCGAGTAGGTGACGAGGTGCGAACGTCGGAGCGCCCGCGCCTCTGCCATGAGGTCGTCGAGGGGTGTGGCGAGTATCTCGGAGACGAGGTGGGTCATCGGCGCGGTGCTCGGTTCGCCGGGCGGTCTCCTCGCGCCGACGAAGCGAGCATACCGAGAACCGCCAAACCACCCCGCGGTTTACGAGGCGCGATAGCCCCAGAGCCCGCCGAACGAGTTCCAGGAATTGTTCTGCCACTTCTGCAGGAGCATCTGCTCGACCGGGTAGTGATCCTTCCCCGCGGTCCTGACAGCGATGCCGGGCAGCATGAAGGGGTTGCCCGTCGCCGTGAACGTGTCGAGCGTCTTTCGCAGCGACTCGCGGGTCAGGTTCTTGCCGCCCTTCTTCAACGCGTCTGCGGCCGTCCAGGCGGACGCCATCCCGTAGACGTGGAGTGGGTCAGCCACGTTCGCGCTCGGCGCGTGCTTCTTCATGATCGAGCGGTAGAGCTTCATCGCGGCGTCGTTCTTCCACTTCGGATCGGTCGGGTCCTTGAGGAACTGGATCGAGATCGTGCCGTTGACGAGCTTGTTCTGGCCGGCCGACGAGGCGATCTGCATTGACGTCGACGCCGACGCGACCGCGTTGTTGATCACGTGCTTCGGCTTCCACCCGAGCTTGTTCGCAAACTGGTAGGCCTGAATGGCGAACGTCGGCGTGGCGAAGATCGCGAGGGTGTCCGCACCGGACGCCTTCAGCTTCGCGATCTGCGAGGCGACGTCGGGTGACGTGACCTCGTACGGTTCCGCCGCGATGACCCTTACCTTCGAGCGCTGCAAACCGCGCTTGAGTCCGCCGAGGAGATCCTTGCCGTAGTCGTCGTTCTGGAACAGCACAGCCACTCTCGCGCCGGACGCAGTGCGCGCAAGGTACTTGCCGTAGACCCATCCCTCGGCCTGATAACTCGGCTGGAAGCCAATCGTGTACGGGTACTGCCCGTAGTCCCGCCCCCACGTCGTCGCACCGGAGGCGACGAAAAGCTGGGGCACCTTCATGGCGTTCAGGTACGGCCGAACCGCGATGTTGTGCGCAGTACCGAGCGAATTGAAAACTGCGAAAACCTTGTCCTGCTCGACGAGTTGCCGCGTCACCGGGACGCTCTGCGCCGGATTGTACGCGTCGTCGGCGTACTTGTAGCTGATCTTGCGGCCGTTGATGCCACCCTTCGTCGCGTTGAGGTACCTGAAGTAGGCATCGGCGCCGCGCGCAACCGAGGCGTACTGTGACGCCGGCCCGGTCAAAGGGGCAGTACCGCCGAGAAGAATCGAGGTATCGGTGATGCCCGGGTCTGACCCGCCGCGCACGGTCCCCGCAATCGCCGCGGTGACGCCGAGGGCGAGCGTTGCTACGAGAGCAACGCATGTCAACAGAAGCCTGCGGTTCATCGGGGACGGTCTCCTTGATAGCCCTACACGTCGCGGTCGTCGAATCTCAGCCACGATGGTAGCCCCAGAGTGTTAGGACTTCGGAAAGTCGAAGACTCTACGAGCGGCGAACCAGCTGTTGTACCCGTGAGATCAGCCCGGATACCCCTCCGGGAAGCACGAGGATCAGCAGGATCAGGACAATGCCGTAGACGACAGCGGGTGCTCCGGGTGATTTCGAGACGTTCTGCGCCCATAGGGGCATGAACTGGATGAAGATCGCGCCCGCGATGAGCCCCTTCAGCGAGCCGAGGCCCGAGACGACGATTCCGACGAGCAGGAAGATCGAGAGGGCAACCGGGAACGTGTCGGGGTTGACGAAGGTCGTGGCAATCGCGAAGAGCGCTCCGGCGGCGCCGGCATAGGCGGCGCTGATGCCGAAGGCGAGCACCTTCGTCCGCGTCAGGCTGATGCCAGACGAGACCGCCGCCGTCTCGCTGTCGCGAACTGCCCGGAACGCCCGGCCCGTACGCCCACGAAGGATCAGCCACGCCAGGACATATCCGAGGAGCGCGATCGTCCACGAGAGGTAATAGAGCCAGTTGTTGAAGTTCAGCTCGAACCCGATGATCTTCACGGGCGTGAGCGACGCGGTCAGCTCCGGGGTACCGAACAGGTTGAGGCCCGAGCCACCTCCCGTAAACCCTTCGAACTTCTTGATCACCGCCGGCGTAGCCACCGCGATCGCGAACGTCGCGAGCGCGAGGTAGAGGCCCGAGAGTCGGGCAGCGGGCAAGCCGAAAAGGATGCCTGCAACACCCGCGACGATGATCGCGAACGGGATCGTGGCAATGTCCTTGACCCCATGATCGACCATCAGGATCACGGTCGTGTACCCGCCGATCGCCATGAACGCGCCGTGGCCGAGCGAAATCTGACCGGTGTACCCCGTGAGGATGTTCAGGCCGATCAACGCCACGAGGTAGACGCCGACATAGGCGAACTGCTGTGCCCGAAAATCGTTGACGAAGGAGGGGAGCGCGAAGACGACGACGGTGAGGACCGCGAACACCGCGAGCGTCTTGAGCGTGGCCCGACTCATCAGACCTTCTTCACCACGGGCTTACCGAAGAGACCGGCCGGACGAAGAAGCAGCACGATGAGGATGACGAGAAGCGCTGCCGGCAGCTTGAGCTCGGCTCCGACGAAGTCAACGTAGGTCCCAAGGAGGTTGAGACCCACACCCAGGATCAAGCCTCCGACAACCGCGCCGATCGGTGAGTCGATCCCGCCGAGCACTGCAGCCGCAAAAGCGTAGATGAGCACCGCCTGCATCATGTTGGGGTCGAGGAAGACGTTGGGAGCCGTCAACATGCCGGCGATCGCTCCGAGCACGGCGGCAAGTCCCCAGCCGAGACCGAGCATCCAGGGCACCCTCACACCGACGAGTCGGGCTTCAGAGGGATTCACGGCAGCGGCACGCATCGCGAGGCCGACCTTGGTGAACCGGAAGAAGGCCGACAGGATGAGGACGGAGGCGAGACAGACGGCGATCGTGCCGATGTCCGACCACGCGATCGCGACGCCGCCGACGTCGATCGTGCCCGCCGGGAAGGGGCTCTGGACGGCACGCACCTCGCCCGACCAGATCCAGCTGGCCAGGCCGTTGAGCAGCAAGAGCAGGCCGATCGTGATGATCACGACGCGAATCTGCGGGCCGCGCTCGACCGGCCAGATCACCGCCTGGTGAATGCCCACACCGCCGAGGAACGAGACGGCGAGCGTGATCGCGAACGCCGGCCAGTACGAGAAGCCGTGGTTGGTCGTGAGCGTCCAGGCGATGTAAGTGGAGAACATCGCCATCTCGCCCTGCGCAAAGTTGATCACTCCGGTGGCACGGTGGATCAGCACGATGGCGAGCGCGAGGGCGCCGTAGATGGCGCCGGAGGCTAGGCCCGAAACGATCTGCTGGAAGAACGCAGCCATTAGAAGTCCGCCCTGAATCGTTCGACGCTCACCAGTAGGGGACATGGCGCATGCCTGTCCCGGGAGCGAGCAGATGCCCGACCAACCAGAGGGGCACACACGCGTGACAGTTCGAGAGAACGCATTCGTGCCTCGCCCCGAAACGACCCACCGCCAACCAGTAGGGGACATGGCGCATGCCTGTCCCGGGAGCGAGCGGATGCCCGACCAACCAGAGGGGCACACACGCGTGACAGTTCGAGAGAACGCATTAGTAGCCGAGGTAGCTGCGCCGCACAGCCTCGTCTCCCTTCAACTCGGCGCTCGTGCCTGACACTGCAACCGTCCCGACCTCGAGCACATAGGCCGTCGCCGCCGAGTCGAGAGCGATCCGCGCATCCTGCTCGACGACGAGCACCGTGAGCCCTTCCTTCTCGTTCAACTCCCGCACGATGCGGAAGATCTCCCGCACGATCAACGGGGCGAGACCGAGGGACGGCTCGTCGAGCATCAGCAGCCGTGGCCTGCCCATGAGTGCGCGTGCAAGGGCGAGCATCTGCTGCTCTCCGCCCGAAAGGGTGCCTGCGCGTTGGTCGCCGCGATCGAGGATCCACGGGAAGTAGCCGGCCATCCGCTCGATGTCGGCTTTCACCGACCGGTCGCGCCTGGTGTACGCACCGAGCCGCAGATTCTCGGTTACCGAGAGGTCGGTGAAGGTGCCGCGGCCCTCGGGAACATGGGCGATTCCCGCCTTCGCGACAGCCTCGGGGCCGCCTGAGAGAACCTTGCCGGCAAAGGTGATTTCGCCGGTGCGCCTCACCGTTCCCGACACGGCGCGAAGCGTGGTCGTCTTCCCGGCACCGTTCGCGCCCAGAACTGCGACAACCGTGCCCTCGGGCACCTCGAGGCTGACGCCGCGCAGCGCCTGTACCGGCCCGTAACGCGCCTCGACGTCGCGGAGCTCGAGCAACGCCGTCATGCGTCGACCTCGCTGCCGAGGTAGGCCTCGATCACGTCGGGGTTGGAGCGCACCTCGTCTGGCGTGCCGTCTGCGATCTTGCGCCCGAAGCTGAGGACGTTGACGTGGTCGGAGATGCGCATCACGAGCCCCATGTGATGCTCGACGAGCAACACCGTCAGCTCGTGATCATCTCGAAGTCGGAGGATGAAGTCGCCGAGTTCCTCCACTTCCTCGTGGCTGAGACCCCCTGCCGGCTCGTCGAGCAGGATCAGGCGCGGCTTTGCAGCGAGGGCGCGGGCGATCTCGACCCGCTTCTGGATGCCGTAGGGCAGCGAGGCAGCGAGCTGATCGGCACGGCCACCGAGCCCCACGTAGTCGAGCGTGGCGCGCGCCTCCTTCTCTCCGGCACTGCGCCCCTGGCTGTGCGCTCCGACGAGGACGTTCTCGAGCACCGACATCGACGCGAACATGTTGATGTTCTGGAACGTTCGAGCGATGCCGTTGTCAACGATTCGGTGGGCGGGAGTGTCGAGAAGCGAGCGTCCGTCGAGCTCGAGGCGGCCGTCGTCGGGGGTGTACAGCCGCGTGATGACGTTGAAGGCAGTCGTCTTTCCGGCGCCGTTCGGCCCGATCAATCCCGAGATCTGTCCCGCCTCGACGGCGAACGAAACGCCGTCGAGGGCAACGATACCCCCGAAGCGCAATGTGATTCCCTCAACCGAGAGCAATGTCGCCACTGAATCGGGGAGCCTACTGTTCTGCGCGGTCGAGGTGAAGGGTGATCGGTCGTCTTCCTGCCAAACGACTGCGCGCGCTATTCGGTCATGGGAGCCTCGGAGCCCACAGCCCGGCGAAGCCGATGCCGGCGGCCAGCAGCGCCGCAGCAGCCACCACGAATGCGGCGGTCACCTCGCGCGGCTTCTCCTCGGTCGCGATGACGCTGCCGAGTTGCTTGTAGACAGCAGCGAGTCGGTCGGCGTCGGTTGCCTCGAACGTCGAGCCACCTGTCGCCTCGGCGATCCGCGCGAGCGTCAGTCGATCGGGAGGAACGAGGACAGTGAGATCTATGCCACCACGGTTGATCGTCACCGTTCCCTGCTCGGTTCCGAGCGCGATCGTGTGGACGGGAAGTCCCGCCTGTCGCGCGAGGTCGGCCCCCTGGAGAGGGTCGAGGATCCCCCGCGTCTGCGCGCCGTCCGAAAGCAGGACGACGGCGCCAGCCTTCGTCGGCGCACCGCTCGTGGCACCCGCCTCTCCGGTCGAGAGCTGCGCGAGCTCGACGCCGCG
>JANOFZ010000143.1:0-2791 GCA_031413935.1 Thermoleophilia bacterium
GGTCACCCCGACATCGACTCCGGCCTCGCGAGCGCGCTGGCGACGTTGGCGCAACCCGCACCCCGGTAGGCTCGCACCCGTGAGCCACGAGCACGATGTCATCGTCGTCGGCGCAGGTGTCGCAGGCCTCGCCTGCGCGCGGCAACTCGCCGCGGCAGGACGAGCACCCCTCGTCCTCGAGCGCTCCAACACGGTCGGCGGCAGGGTCAGGACCGACGTCGTCGACGGATTCCTGCTCGACCACGGCTTCCAGGTGCTTCCCCTCGCATATCCCGAGGCACGAGCGATGCTCGACTACGACCGGCTCGATCTCGGCGAGTTCGAACGAGGCGCGATCATCCGCGCGGAGGGGCGATTCCGGAGGCTCGCCGATCCACGTCAGGCGCCGGTGCGCAGCCTGCGGGCCCTTGCTGGAGGCGTGATCGGCATCCGCGACGGTGCGGCGGTGATGAAGCTCCTGCGCGGGTCCGGTGACGAGACGACAACGGCGGATGCGCTTCGGCGTGTAGGCGTCTCGCGTGCGACCGTCGAGCGATTCTTCGCGCCGTTCCTTCGTGGCATCTTCCTCGAGGAGCGCCTGACGACGTCGAGTCGGTTCCTCGACTTCGTGCTCAAGGCATTCGCCGATGGGCCGGCAGGCCTGCCACGGGGCGGGATGGGATCGATCGCGAGCCAGTTGGCGGACGGGCTCGATGTCCGGACCGGCACCGCGGTCGCCACGGTCGGCCCGCATGCCGTGTCGCTCGAGACCGGCGAGCAGCTGCGGGCAACGGCCATCGTGGTCGCCACGGCGGGCGTCGTCGACGAGCCGGTGCACGGGTGGAACGGCGTCACCTGTGTCTACTACGACGCGCCGCAGACGCCGATTCCCGGGCCGTGGCTCGTCGTCAACGGCGAGGGCGGCCCGATCAACAACCTGTGTGTCCCGAGCGAGGCGGCCCCGAGCTACGCCCCCGCCGGGCGCGCGCTCGTCTCGCTGTCGATCCTCGGAGCAGCGGAGCCTGACCTCGACGCGGTCGCCCGCCAGCTTCGGGGCTGGTTCGGTAGCAGCGCGACGGAGTGGCGCCACCTGCGGTCGTACCGGATCCCGAGGGCCTTGCCGGCGTATCCGGTCGGTGGCTTCGGAGAGCAGTCCGTGCGTCTCGCCAACGGCCTCTACGCGTGCGGCGACCACCGCGAGCATCCGTCTCTGAACGGCGCACTCGCTTCCGGACGCCGCGCCGCAGATGCTGTCCTGGCTGACAGCGCCTGAGGCCGGAATTCCAACAAGAGCGCTCGGATGCGATACGCTTCTCGGAGCTAGACGTTCCCTACCGACGGGAGGTCGTACGATGACTGACATTGGCTCCTCCACTCCGCGCGTCGCGCGGTCCGTCGGCTAGCCGGATCACACTCCGAACTTCCCGCCAGGCCTCGTCGACTGGCGCGCATCCCTGCGCGTCGCTTTCATGTACCCGAGGCTAAAGGGAGTTCCGCTTGCCTGAACTGGAATCGCTCGGCTGGACCGACCGGCTGAGCACACTCTACGAACCGTTTGCCGGCGACGACGTCGTCGCCGGCCGCGTGTCCGTTCAACATCGAGGCGCGTACGACGTGCTCACCGAACACGGTGAGCTTCGTTGCGACGTGCCGCGTCGTCTCGTGCACGAGGCCGAGACGACAGCCGACCTGCCCGTCGTCGGTGACTGGGTGGTCGTTGGCCCGCGGCCGGAGGACAATGCCGGGACGATTACCGCCGTCCTACCACGATTCACCAAGTTCTCCCGTAAGACAGCGTGGCAGGCGGCCGAGGAGCAGGTGCTCGCTGCGAACATCGATGTCGCCTTCCTCGTCGCATCGATGAACGAGGATCTCAGCCTCCGCCGTCTCGAGCGCTATCTGATCCTGGCGTGGGAGAGCGGAGCCCGGCCCGTGATCGTCCTGACGAAGGCGGATCTCCATGCCGCGCCCGAGGTCGCGGTGGCAGAGGTCGAGACCATCGCAGGAGGTGTTCCGGTCGTCGCGATCTCGAGCAAGACGGGCGACGGGCTCGAGGCCATAAAGGAGCAGCTCGCCGCAGGCCTGACCGCAGTGCTCCTCGGCTCCTCGGGTGTTGGGAAGTCGACGCTCGTCAACACGCTCGCCGGCGAGGAGCTCCTCGCGACGCAAGAGATCCGGGACGATGGGAAGGGGCGTCATACGACGACACGCCGCGAGCTGATCCAGCTTCCCGGCGGGGCGCTCATCATCGACACCCCGGGCATTCGCGAGCTCCAGCTCTGGGTCGCCGACGACGGAATCGACGAGGCCTTCGAGGACGTTACGGCGCTGTTCGCGTCGTGCAAGTTCTCCGATTGCGCGCACGATCGCGAGCCGGGTTGCGCTGTCCACGCCGCGCTCGACGACGGAACCTTGCCTGCGGAACGATGGCACAGCTACGTCAAGCTCCAGGCCGAGCTCGAGCATCTCGACCGGAAGCTCGATAAGCGTGCAGCGTCCGCAGCCCGCAAGGAGTGGATCGCGCGCTCCAGGGAGGGGCGCGAAAACATGCGGCTGAAGGGGAATCGCTAGCGCACACACGGTGCCGGGGTGGGGTCGTGAGTCGACCTCACCCCCGACCGCCGTCACGGCGTCTTGACGTTCGCTCCCCCGGGCGTCGGGGTCGTCGTGAACGACCAGTTGGCCGCCGCGTTGCCCGTGTCCGAGCCGTCCGGGATCCGTGCGAGCGACCCGTCGACCGTGTTCGAGTCTGCAACGTCGACCGGAAGCAGCGTCCCCTCGACGAGATCGAACACCTTCGACCCGATCGTTG
>JANOFZ010000144.1:0-2899 GCA_031413935.1 Thermoleophilia bacterium
GCGTTCGGTGTGGGGTCGCTGAGCGTGCTGTTCGGGGTCTCGGACGCGTCGCTCTTCGTCTCGATCGTGCCGCGAGAGCGATTCGTGGAAGGCAGCTCTCTGCTCAATGGAAGCCGGGCGTTCTCGTTCGTCGCCGGGCCGAGCACTGCGGGGTTGCTCGTACGGGCGCTCTCGGCACCGGCTGCGCTCGTCGTTGATGCCCTTACGTTCCTCTGCTCGGCGTTGTTGCTCGGGCGGATCGCACCGCAGGAGCCGCCTCCTGATTCCGAAGGCGGAGGCTTGCGCACAGGCATCCGCTTCGTCATCGGCTCGGCGGTGGTACGCCCTGCACTCCTCGCGACCGCGACGATCAACTTCTTCAACTTCGCCTTCTGGGCACTCTTCGTGCTGTACGCGACCCGCTCGCTCGGCGTCAGCGCAGGGGCTCTGGGGCTCGTTCTCGGAGTCGGCGCCGTGGGCGGTCTGATCGGCTCGGTCGTCGCCACCCCGATCTCACAGGCGATCGGCCTCGGGCCCTGCCTCGCGCTCGGTTGTGTGCTCTTTCCGGCGCCCCTCCTGCTCGTTCCACTGGCCTCGGGATCGGAGCGCACGATCCTCGCGATGCTCGCCCTCGCCGAGTTCGGATCGGGGTTCGGTGTGATGCTGCTGGACATCAGCGGGGGCGCCATTCTTGCGGCCGTGGTTCCGCATGAGCTTCGCTCGCGCGTGGCGGGCGCGTACATGTTTGCGAACTACGGTGTCCGGGTGCTCGGCGCGTTGGTCGGCGGGTGGCTCGGCGCGAGCATCGGCCTGAGACCGACGCTCTGGATCGCCACCATCGGAGCCCTTGCCGGCGTTCTGTGGCTTCTGCCGTCGCCCGTACTACGCATCCGCACGCTGCCAGAGCCCGAGGGCGAAGCGTAGGATCGGATGCATGAACTCTGACGTGCGCCAGGTCAGGGCGCTCTCGTTCGGCGCTGTCGCGGAATCCTACGAGCGCTCCCGTCCCGGGTATCCCGATGACGCGGTGCGCTGGCTCGTAGGCGTCGAGCCGCTCGATGTCGTCGACCTCGGCGCCGGCACGGGCAAGCTGACGCGCTCCCTCGTTGCGCTCGGGCACCGGGTGACCGCGGTCGAGCCGCTGCCCGAGATGCTCGAGCATCTTCGGGTCGCCGCGCCCGGAGTGACCGCCGTCGAGGGTGGGGCGGAGGCGATCCCGCTCCCGGACGCGAGCGCCGACGTCGTCACAGCCGCCCAGGCGTTCCACTGGTTCGACCACGGCCCGGCGTTGTGCGAGATCGCCCGGGTCCTGCGGCCGGGCGGGCGGATTGCGCTCGTTTGGAACACACGCGATGAGCTCGAGTCGTGGGTGGCGCAGCTGAGTGAGGAGGTGCTCGCGAACGAGGGTTTCGAGGAGCGCGACGCGGCCGCCCCGGTCAGGGAAAGCGGTCTGTTCGGAGAGGTGGAGCGAGCGGTGTTTCCGTATTCCCAGAAGCTCGACCGCGCGGGGCTCGTCGACCTCGTGCTCTCACGCAGCTATTGCGCCGTGCTCACCCCGGAGGAGCGCGCACCGGTGCTCGCTTGCGTCGAGCAGATCTTCGACGAGCACGCTGTCGAGGGCATGATCGAGCTGCCGTACGTGACCGAGTGCTTCCGCGCGGTGCGGCTCTAACCTCCCCCGGCGGCCCTCTCCTCGACGAGCTCGTAGAGCTTCCCGTCCGGCGCCCGGAAGTGGGTATAGCGCCAGCGGTCGTTCTCTCCGATCCCGTCCGTCTCGACGCCTGCCTCGTGGAGCTCGGCGACGGCCTCGCCGAGATCGATGACGAGGAAGCCGATCGTGCGCTCGGCAGCGTCATCCTCCTCGGTGGGGCGCGCGACGGCGAAGACGTCACCGTTCCCTGCTGCGAAGAGCGTCGCCCCGACGCCGTCGACCGTGATCAAGCGGAGGCCGAGCACGTCCCGGAGGAACGAGCTCATCTCCTCGTGCGCCTCCGTGTGGCTTCCCACGAAACCGATCCCGCGTATCTCCATGGTTCTCCCTGTCCGTTTCGGCTATCTTGACACACGAACGTATGTTCGTGTAGAACTACAGATTCAGTGATCGCCTGTCTCCTCATCCCCGGATTTGCGCTGCGGGCCGCGTTGCGCTCCCGGCCGAGGCTCGCGCTCGTGCCGGCGGCGCTCGCGCCGGAGCCGGGCAGGGAGGCGCTCCTCGGGCCTGTCACGGCGGCGGCGGAGGTTGCCGGCGTGCAAGCGGGCATGCGGATGGGGGAGGCGCTCGCAACCTGCCCGGAGCTCGTGCTGATCGAGCAGGACCCGGCCGCGGTCGAGCAGGAGTGGGAGGGGGTGCTGCGCCGGCTCGAGGGCGCGGGCTTTGCCGTCGAATCCACCGAGCCGGGACTCGTCACGTTCCAGACCGATGGCGTCGAGCGGCTCTACGGTGGGGTAGAGGCGGCACTTGCGAAGGCGCTCGCCGCCGTTGGATCTGCCTGGGACCCGCGTGCAGGCGTGGGTGCACGCCGCTTCGTCGCTCTGGCGGCGGCGAGCGTTGCGCGACCCGGACAGGCAGTGATCGTCGAGGGGAAGGAGGAGCAGGGCTTCCTGGAGCCACTCCCTCTCTCGCTCTTGCCGCTTCCGTCGAACCGGTACGCCGAGCTCGAAGGGCTCGGGGTACGTCGGCTCGGCGAGCTGGCGTCGCTTCCCGGCGGCGCTGTCGAGGAGCGGCTGGGGCCGGAGGGGAAGCGGGCGTGGAGCCTCGCAGGCGGGGGGCGTCAGAATACGCAACCCCGTGTGCGTGGGCGATCGCCTGCGGCAGAGCTGGCAGAGGCCCTCTCCTTCCCCGAGGCGGTTGCGAACGAGCTGACGTTGAGGCGGGCATTCGGGGCGCTGCTCGATCGGCTGCTTGCACGACCGGAGCGGG
>JANOFZ010000145.1:0-5045 GCA_031413935.1 Thermoleophilia bacterium
TCCAGAGCCTCACGAAGAGCATCGCCTCGGAGTCGTCCCTCCGCATCGGGCTCGATCTCGAGCACGTCCACGTCCATCACCCGGGCGGCCATCTTCACCGACGAGTGCGCCTGCGAGGTTGCCGCTACCTTCCATCGGACAGGACGCCCGCCGCGCCTCTCGGCCGCCGTGTGCCGCGCTGCGACGAGCGCGGAAAGGTTCCCGGTCGTTCCTCCCTGGACGAACGCTCCGCCGGCACCGGCCGGAAAGCCCGCCAGGTCGGAGATCCAGCGCAGTGCCTGATTCTCGGCGTAGACGGCCCCGGCGCCCTCGAGCCAGCTACCCCCGTAGATCGAGGAGGCGCCGACGACGAGATCGAAGAGCGTGGCCGCCTCGGTCGGTGCGGACGGGATGAACGAGAGAAAGCGCGGGTGATCGGTGGAGATGCAAGCCCGCGAGAGAACGTGATCGAAGAGCTCGAGCATCGCCTCGCCACCGAGGCCCGCTGAGGTGATCGTCTGTCCGGCGTCGCGCTCGAGCTCCTCGAGCGTCCGGGGGCCGTCCAGTGGAACAGGGTCGAGCCGGAAGCGATCCTCGGCGTAGGCGAGGATCTGCTCGGCGAGTCGTTCGGTTGCCTCGGTGTGACCGTGCACGCGGCGAGTCTAGATGGTTGATTCCGAATCCGGAATCAACCATCTGGTGGCGCCCGCGAAAACGGGGGCTCCCGGCCGAAGTCGGAAGCCCCCGATCTCCCTTTCCTCCCCTTACGACTGGTTGTTCTGGTCTGCCTCGCGGTTCTTCGGCTCGCGAGCGGCGACGCGCTTCGCGGGCGTCGCCTCGACCTGGGCGAGCGTCGAGCCGCGGTCGGCACGGATGCGGATGATGATCCGGTCGCCGACGTCGCTCTTCAGCTGCTCGAGCGAGATCACGGTCGGGATGCGCTTGGCCCAGTGCAGGAACACGGTGTCCGAGCCTGTCGTGAACGTCTGATCGGCAGCCTGATTGATCATCAGCTTCAGCGCGTTTCGGTTCCCGCCCGTGACCTTGATCGTGACCGCTCCACCGTCTGCAGCCGTCACGAGTGTGCCGCGGAAGAGGAAGAGCGGCTGCGTCGGCCTGGTCACCGTCTGGCCGCGATCACCAATGCTCGCTGCCGGCTTCGCCTTGATCTCGGCGATCGGGGCGTTGCGACCCGCGCGGACGTTGACGGTGACGTAGTCGTTCGGGGCGAGGTCGTCGATACCGACGACCGTGGGAATCCCGTTCGTCCACTTCAGGAAGACCGTCTTGTCGTTTGTCGTGAACTCCTGCACCTGTGGCTGACCGAGGAGTGACTTCAGAGCGGCGTGATTGCCGTTCTGCACCGTGACCGTGACCGACGATGCGGTCTTGCTCTGGAGCTGGCCGACGTAGCGGTACAGCGTGTGATCCTTCGGGCCGCTGGCGAATGCGGCGGTTGTCGCGACGAGGGTCGCCAGCACGGCGACCAGGGCGACGACGATAGATGAGCGCTTCATGTTCACTGTCCTCCCAGTGGGGTGTGGTTACACCCTGGACACTAGGACCCCGGTGTTCGCCGCTTTTCAGCGTTACGTAAGCCGTGCGTAAGCCGTGCGGTCCGGAAGCGAGGCGGGCTCGAGGACGAGCGTGAAGGTCGACCCGGCACCTGGCGTGCTCGCGACCGTGACCTCTCCACCCATGGCCTCGGCAAGCTCCGCGACAATGGCGAGTCCGAGCCCGGTGCCGACGGGCCGATCGGCGCCATAGCGATCCCAGAGGTAGAAGCGCTCGAACGCGCGCCCAAGATCATCAGCCGCAAGCCCGGGGCCGTTGTCGGTCACCATCAGCCTTCCCGGCGCCGCTTCGATCACGACCTCCCCTCCCTGCGGCGTGCAGCGGATTGCGTTCTCGACCAGGTTCGAGAGGGCCTGCAACGTGCGGCCGGGATCGGCGATAGCCGTGGCTCCAGACTCGACGAGTGTCCGGAGATCGACCCCGTACTGCTCCGCCTGCGGAGCATGTCGTGCGAGACCGTCTTCGGCAATCGCGCCGAGATCGACCGGGGAGAGCGCGACGTCGAACGATCGGCGGCGTAGTCGGGCGAGGTCGAGTAGGTCGCGGATCAGGCGTTCGAGTCGGTGCGTCTCGCGTTCGATCACCTCGCCGGCGCGCTCCGGAGCAACGACGCCGTCGCTGAGGCCTTCAGCGTGACCGCGGATCGCCGTCAACGGTGTCTTCAGCTCGTGGCTGACAGTGAGCAGAAATGCACGTTCGGCATCCTGCGCGCGACGGAGCTCCTCCGAGAGCTCGTTGAACGACGTGGAGAGCTGACGGAGCTCCGTCGATCCCTCGACCGGCAACGGGTCGGGCTCCGTCCCCTCGGCGAGGCGCTTGCTCGCTTCGGCGACGCGGGTCACCGGGCGCGCAACGGCGCGAGCAAGCAGGAAAGCCACCCCGGCCGCGAGGGCAAGCCCGACGAGAGCAGCGAGGGCGAGGCCGACGAGGAAGGGCGTCCAGTCATCCGACTGGTTGCGCGCCGACCGAAGGAGAACGATTGCGTCGCCGCCGCCGAGCTGCGCGGCGTAGAGGAACGGCTCTCCGCGTACCGAGACGGTTCCGTCGGCACGGCCGCTCTTGCGAAGGCGTTCCGCAGCCGACCCGGGGAGAAGCAGCTCGGCCTGCTCGGGGGTGAGAATCGCGAGGCGTTCCTCCTCGGTTGCGAGGAAGCGGCCGATCTCGCTGTCGCCTCGCGGCAGCGGGCTCGCAACGTGCTGTGCGGCAATCAGGTCGACCTGGCGTGTGAGCGCGCGGCGGGCGTCCTCGTCGAGCGAGCGCCGTGTCAGTGCCGACCCAACAGCGAGCATCACGATCGTCGAGACGGCAACGGTGGCCGCGATACCGACGAAGAGTCGCGTCCGGAGCCTGCGCGGCCCGTGCAGACGACTCAAGCGGCTGCCTTGTACCCCGACCCGCGAACGGTTCGGATCAGATCGGGCCGATCGAGCTTCCGCCGCAGCTGAGCGACGTGCACGTCCACCGTCCGCGTCCCTCCCGGGAAGGAGAGGCCCCAGACTCGCTCGAGCAGTCGCTCGCGAGACATCACGGTTCCGGGATGGGCCAGGAAGTAGGCCAGGAGGTCGAACTCCCGCCCTGTGAGCTCGATCTGGCGCCCGGCAACCGAGACCGTTCGGCCGTCGTGCTCGAGCGCGATGTCGCCCGCTACAACGGCGTCCTGCACCTCCTCGGGCTCCGCTCGGCGAAGGACGGCGCGAACGCGAGCGACGAGCTCACGCGGCGAGAACGGCTTCGTCACGTAGTCGTCCGCTCCGAGTTCGAGCCCCACGATGCGGTCGATCTCCTCGTCACGGGCGGTGACTATGACGACCGGGAGCGATGAGCTGTCGCGGATGGCGCGACAGAGATCCAGGCCGTCGGCGTCGGGAAGCTGGAGATCGAGGATCGCGAGGCGGAACTCGTGCTGCTCGAGTGCGAGCAGCGCATCGCCGCCCCTGGAGCACCACATCACACCGAACCCCTCGCGCTCGAGGTAGGTGCGGACGAGCGTCGCGATGTCCTCCTCGTCCTCGACGAGCAGGATCGTGCCGCCCCGAGTCGCTCCGACGGTCACGCCCTCGCGCGCTTGAGCACGTTGACGGACTTCGCCGGGCCGCCGTCGCGGACTTTCACGACAACGAGCGCTCCTGGTCGAGCCTGCCAGCGGAACCCGGGACCGCCGCGGAACCTGAACACGGTTCCGCGCTCGAGCGGAACCGTGACGGGGCCGGCATCGCCGCCGATCGTGATCGCGTTCCGCGTCAGCGAGGTGACGATTCCGCGACGCGTCACCATCGTCGGCTTCCCGAAGGCTCGGATCAGCACCGCCGGCCGGTCACCGTCGTGGGTCACCGTCGCGACGTACCCCGGCCGGATATCTGCGAGGCGTGCGAGAAGCCCGTTGACCTTCACGCGTGTCGCTGCTGAGAGCGAAAACGAGGCGACGGTACCGTCGAGGGCGCGCAGCTCGATCTGCGTCGCGTCGATCGACTGGACGATCCCCTGATCGTTCCTCAGGTCTGACGGCGCCGACAGAGCGGCGGCAGGAACCGTGAGGGCCAGCACCGCGGCGACGGTCGTCAGAAGGCGGAGTGGGCGGAGCGTCATGTGAGCATCGTCGTTGGTCTCGGTAAGCCTGTCATGGGGTGGGCGTAAGCCGTATGTAAAGCATGACACTGGCGGTCGTCGGAGTCGCCGCGGCTAACCTAGAGGCTTGATGCGAATTGAAAGCACACCTGGATCCGGTCCTGCACGCTGCGGATCGCGTCCGCCGAGGGCAACATCAAGGCAACCAGCCTTGACGCCGCCCTCGTCGAACACGCTCCTTGGTGCAGAACCACCCCAGTCGCACTTCCAATCCACATCAAGCCTCTAGCCATGTCAACGCGAGACGACATCAGGAACGTCGCCATCGTGGCGCACGTCGACCACGGGAAGACGACCCTTGTCGATGCGATGTTGTGGCAGTCGGGGACGTTCCGTGCCAATCAGGACGTTGCCGAACGGGTGATGGACTCGATGGATCTCGAGCGCGAGAAGGGCATCACGATCCTCGCGAAGAACACTGCGGTCAGGTACGGCGAGACGAAGATCAACATCATCGACACGCCGGGCCACGCAGATTTCGGCGGCGAGGTGGAGCGCGGTCTGCGCATGGTCGACGGCGTGTTGCTTCTCGTCGACGCGAGCGAGGGGCCTTTGCCGCAGACGCGATTCGTCCTCCGCAAGGCACTCGAGGCCCACCTGCGCGTGATCCTCGTCGTCAACAAGGTCGATCGGCCCGACGCGCGCGTCGAGGAGGTCGTGAACGAGGTGTACGAGCTCTTTCTCGACCTCGACGCGGACGAGAGCCAGATCGAGTTCCCGATCGTCTACTGCAACGCGAAGGCCGGGAAGGCCGGGCTGAAGGTCGACGAGCTGGCGGACGACCTGCGCCCGTTGCTCGAGCTCCTGCTCGAGACGATTCCCGCGCCGACCTACGAGGAGGGCCACCCGCTTCAGGCCCTCGTCAC
>JANOFZ010000146.1:0-1568 GCA_031413935.1 Thermoleophilia bacterium
GCAGCGGCTCCTCGAGCCAGTACAGGCCCGCCTCCTCGACGCGGGCGAGAAGGTCTTCGGCGCCCTGAACCGTGTAGGCCCTGCCGCCGTCGATCATCAGGTCACGGGCCGGCCCGATCGACGCGCGCGCGGCCTCGATCAGCGCCACGTCCTGTACGCGATCGCGGCCGAGAGGCCCCCAGCCGAGCTTGAGGGCCGAGTAGCCCCGCTCGGCCGCCTGCTCTGCGATCAACCGCACGCCGTCGGTCGTGTCGGGCATCACCTCGCTCGCATAGACGCGAACCCGTTCGGTACGACGGCCGCCCAGCAGGGCGGCGACCGAGAGGCCTGCGGCCTTGCCTGCGAGATCCCAGAGTGCCATGTCGATGGCGCTAATCGTGTGCAGCGCAGCGCCGCCGCGACCGTAGTGGTCCGAGCCGTGGAACATGAGTTGCCAGAGGCGACCAATGTCGAGCGGATCTTCCCCCACCAGCAGCTCGCGCAGCCCTCGCGCGACGGCATGCGACGACGGCATCTCGATCATCGTGCGCGCCACGTAGGGCGACGTGTCCGCCTCGCCGATCCCCGTCAGGCCCTCGTCCGTATGGATGCGCACGAGGAAGGCGTCCTGAGTGCCGTCCGCACGAGTCACGTCGATCTCGGAAACCCTCAGGACGATCGGCTCGACGTTGGTGATCTTCACGGCACACTCCTCCTTGTTCTCCTGGTCATCCGAGCACGCCGAGCTTCGCAGCGACGACCGCACTTACGGCGTCGACGATGCCTGCCTCCAGGTCGAGTAGCCTCAGGCCGTCTCGTGCGGCGGGCAGGCCGGCCTCGAGCTCCGCCAGGTATCGCTCGCGGACCTCTGTGTTGATGTTGACCTTGCAGACACCTAGTGCGATGGCGCGCCGGACATCGGTGTCGGGCAGTCCGGACGCACCGTGGAGCGACAACGGAACCTCGACCTGATCGCGGATCGCGGCGAGCCGATCCCAGTCGAGCTGCGGCGGCGCCGCATAGCGTCCGTGCACGTTGCCGATCGAAACGGCGAGACAGTCGCAGCCGGTGGCGGCGACGAACACGCCCGCTGCCCGCGGATCGGTGAGGGCACCCGCTTCGGTCGCGGCGGCGACGTCCTCCCCGCCCTCGATGTGACCGAGCTCGGCCTCGACTCCCGCGGCTCCGGAACGACTCCGCACGGCAGCGACGAACGATGCGTTGTCCTCCTCCGGCAGCTTCGACCCGTCGGCCATCACCGCCCCGATCCCCCCGGCGAGCGCATCGTCGATGAGCCCATCATCGGCGACGTGATCGAGCTGCACGCAGACTGGAACCCGGGCCGCATCGGCTACAGCGAGGAGCGCAGGGAGCAGAAGGCGGCCGGACGGCCCGCGGAGAGAGGCCTCGGCCATGAGAAGCATCACCGGCGCGGTGCGGGCCTCGGCCGCCTGCACGACGCCGAGCGCCGTCGTCACGTCGTAGCACGTGAACGCACCGGCGGCCGCCCCGGCGGCCCGGCGCTCGTCGAGCAGCTCGCGGAACGGGGTCAGCATGCGACGGATTCTCTCACGATCGCGCCCACGAGC
>JANOFZ010000147.1:0-1730 GCA_031413935.1 Thermoleophilia bacterium
GGTCGCGATCCCCAGCCCTACTGGGAGGACACCCAGCCGGCCTTCTCGCCCGACGGAACGCACGTCGCCTACGCCGACGATGGCTGGGTCTGCGTCGTGCCCACGGCCGGAGGACATCCGCGGACAGTCGTCGAGGCAGGAAGCCCCGGCTGGATCGGCAACGACCGCCTCGTCGTCTCGGTCGAGCGTGACCGCTGCGACCGCCTCGCGGTCGTCGCCGTCGCTGAGGCCTGGGCGCAGCGGATCGCCCGCGAGCACCGCGACCTCGATATGCACGGGGATGAGCAGGGCGCGATCGTCTCGCCCGACGGCTCGACCGTCGCCTATGTCTTCGTCCCCCACAGTGACTACAGCCGCTACGAGATCCGCGTCGTCGACGTTGCTGACGGCACGGTGCGGGCGCTCACGGGGACACCCGGGATCCGCGACTACGTTCTCGACTGGTCACCCGACGGCTCGGCGCTTGCGGTTGCCTCGGAGCTGAGCGGCTGGTTCGAGATACATCTCGTCGCCGCTGACGGTAGCGGGGCGCGCCAGCTGACCACCGCCGAAGCCGACTTCCTCGAGGCACGCTGGCACCCTGACGGCAGCCGACTCGCAGCGACGCGGGGGAGAGCCGGCCGCTTCGATCTCGTCACCGTGTCCGTTGCCGACGGCACCCTCACCGATCTCGCCGGAGGCGGCGTCTGGGGCTCTCCTGCGTGGACGGCGGACGGGCGCATCTTCGCGAGCTACGAGAGCCCGACCGGGCCTCCCGACTTCCGGATCACCGCGGAGGGTGCCGAGCCCGAATCGATCCATGCGCCGGCGCCGCTCTCGATTACCCGGGCGCCGCACGTCGTCGCGGAGGAGCTGACCTACACGACGTTCGACGGCCGCGAGCTCCAGGCGTTTCTCTACCGGCCGTCGACGGCCTCGGCCGAGCGCCCGGCGCCGGCAGTCGTCTACCCCCACGGTGGCCCGGCCGATTGCTACGGCGGCGAATGGGACGGTCAAGCGCAGTACTTCGTCGACAAGGGGTACGCCTGGTTTGCGATCAACTACCGCGGCTCCACGGGGCACGGAAGCGACTTCGAGCGCGCCAATCACGGCGTCTGGGGCGTCGACGACACGAAAGACTGCCTGGCTGCCGCCGACTACCTCCGTACCGTCGACTGGGTCGATGGCGACCGGCTCGGCATCTTCGGCTCGAGCTACGGCTCATACATGGCGCTACTCGCGGTTACCGACGACCCCGATTACCGGTTTCGCTGCGCGATCTGCAAGTACGGCGACTGTGACGCCCTCACGACCTGGGCCCAGGCGGATCGCGCAGGCGTGCAGATGCAGATGCGGATCATGGGGCATCCGAGCGAGAACCGCGAGGCATACGTCGCAGCGTCCCCCGTCCACCGGCTGGACGCTGTTCGAGTGCCGATCCTCGTCGCGCACGGCCACACCGATCGACGCGTTCCGTTCGAGCAGTCGACCGAGCTCGTGGCCGAGCTCACCCGACTCGGCAAGACCTACGAGTACGTCACCTACCCGACGGAGGGTCACGGCTTTCTGCGTATCGGACCGCAACTCGACTTCTACCGGCGACTGGAGGGATTCCTCGACTGGTATCTGATGTGACCGCGCGATCTCGCGGGCGACGTGCATCCTCTGGCGTGGGATGCGATAGTACTGACGCACGAGACAGCCCGACCGATTCCGGCGCTCACTGCGCCTTCCCGTTTCCGCGACACGAG
>JANOFZ010000148.1:0-2882 GCA_031413935.1 Thermoleophilia bacterium
AACACTGCGAAACAGAACTGAAATTGTTTGGTTTGACAAAAAAGGAATTTCAGAAGAACAGGGCTTTTTAACCTATTTTGATTTTTTATATAAACCCCAGTTAAGCCCTTTTGCTGCAGGTATACGGGTGCAATATTTTGACGCGCTGCTTCGTCCTCGGTCGCCCCGATACGTCCCGTGTCGGCAGGCTCCCTGCGTCCTCGCATCGCACTCGCCCAACACGCCCCGTCGACGAACCGTCATTCTGAAACGCGCTCTAAAGCCTGTCGCCGACTAGGCCGTGTCGTCGCGAGCGGGGCTGGGGGCCCGCGCGTGCGGATGAGCGGAGAAGTAGGTTTCGCGCCGGCGGCGATCGGAGACGTGGGTGTAGCGCTCCGTCGTCGAGAGGTCGGCATGGCCGAGCATCTCCTGCACGGAACGGAGATCGGCTCCGCCCTCGAGCAGGTGCGTGGCGAAGGAGTGCCGCAGGAGGTGTGGGTGCACTCGCTCGGGTTCGAGGCCCGCCTTCTCGGCGAGCTTGCGCAGGATCATGAACGCACCTGCGCGGGTCAGCGCACCGCCTCGTGCGTTGAGAAAGAGATCGGGCCGATGTCGCTGATCGAGGTGCGGTCGGCCGAGCGCGAGGTACCGGCGAACGGCTTCGGCTGCCGGGCGACCCAGGGGAACGATCCGCTCCTTGTCGCCCTTCCCGAGCACGCGCACGATGCGTGCATCGATGTCCACAGACGTGCGGGCGAGCCCTACGGTCTCGGAGACCCGGAGACCGGCGCCGTACATCAGTTCGACAAGCGCGCGATCGCGAAGTGCCCGAGGCGCCGTGCCGTTCGCAGCCTCGATCAGACGCTCTGACTCCGACGGGGACAGCGTGCGCGGGAGCTTGCTCGTCCGACGCGGTGTCGCAACCTCGGCTGCGGGGTTGTCGTGGCGCTGACCGAGCAGCAGCTGATGCCGGTAGTAGGAGCGCACCGCGGCGACGCGACGGCCGATCGTCGACGACGCGCGTCCGTCCGCGCGCATGTCCGCGACCCAGCGGTCGAGATCATCGGTTGTTGCGGCTCCGATCGGGCCGCCGAGAAACACGGCGGCGGCAGCGAGATCGCGACTGTAGGCGTCGACCGTGCGCGGAGAGCGCTGCGCTGCGAGCAGAAGCAGATAGCGCTCTACCTCGGGATCGGACTTCGTCTGGTCGGAAGGCGTCATGTGGCTGGACCCGATTCGGCGCGCCGTCGGCGGCTCCTGCGCCGGAAGCACGCAGGCTCAGGAGCGGGGATGACTCGAGTCGTAGACCCGCCGAAGCCTGCGCGCATCGACGTGGCTGTAGATCTGCGTCGTCGAGAGCGACGCGTGACCCAGCAGCTCCTGGATCGTCCGCAGGTCTGCCCCGCCCTCGAGGAGGTGTGTCGCGTACGCGTGGCGGAGGCGGTGTGGGTTCTGCATCAGCCGCCGCAACGTCGAGGTATCGAGGCTGCGGCCTCGCACCGAGAGGAAGAGCGAGTCATTCGCCCCACGCGCGAGGCCGGGTCGGACATCACGGAGGTAGACGGCGACGGCGAACGAGGCCCGCTCGCCGAGCGGAACGACGCGCTCCTTCCCCCCCTTGCCGAGGACGTGCACCGTCTCCTGGTCGAAATCGACATCCGCCAGTCGAAGCCCGACGACCTCGGCGCTCCGGAGGCCGCATGAGTAGGTGAGCTCGAGGATCGCACCGTTCCGAAGGGCCAGTGGCTCGTCCCCACTGACCGAGGCGATTGCCGCCTCGACGTCGGAGAGCTTCGGTGCGTCGGGGAGACGCCGCCGCCGGCGGGGAGGCAGAGCGATCTCCGGAACGTGAGCGGCGCCGAGAGTGAATCGGATGAATGACCGCACGGCAGCGAGGCGACGCGCGATCGTCGAGGGAGCGAGACCGCGACGGCCCCGACCGAGCTCGGCCGTGTACTCCGCAAGCGCCTGCACGTCGACGTCTGCGACCGTGCGGTTCGACCGCTGCAGCCAGGCGCTGAAGTCCGCGAGGTCGGCTGCGTAGGCACGGCGGGTAGACTCCGAAAGCCCGGCGCTGGCGAGATACCGATCGATCGAAGCGCTCACCTCCATCCGGTCGGATTCGCCCCCAGCACCGTCCTGCCTGCCCGATGCGCTCCTCCTTCTTCTTCGCAACGCTCCTCGTCGTCATCGCTGTCGGCGCGCTCGTGTTCGTTCGCAACCCGTTCTCCTCGTCCCCTACAGCCTCTCGCGGGACGGTCACGCTCGTCGGCGATTCTCTGAACGTCGGCATCGAGCGCTACGTCCCCGGTGCTCTGCCCGGGTGGAAGATGATTGCGAACGACCAGGTGGGACGAGTGACGCCGGAGGGCATCGCCGAGCTCGCGGCAGGTCGGCCCACCCTTTCGAACTATGTGGTCGTCAGCCTCGGTACGAACGATCCACCAACCGCGGTGACGGCGTTTCGCAACCACGTCGCGCGAGTTCTCGAGCTCGTGGGCCCGAACCGATGCGTCGTCTGGGCGACGATCTGGCGCGACGGGCAGCCGAACGACCAGTTCAACGAGGTCCTTCGTGACGCAGCCCGGGCGAACCGCCGCGTCACGCTCGTCGAATGGGCGGAGATGGTCGAACGAAACCCCGAGCTTCTCGCCGCCGACGGTCTCCACGGCAGCGAGGATGGCTACCGCGAGCGCGCCCGCGCGGTCGCTGCGGCGGTGAAGAGCTGCGCTCCGGCACAGTCGGTGACCCCGGGATGACTAAGAACTCGAATCAGAATGACGGTTCGTCGCCGGGGCGTGATGGGCGAGTGCGATGCGAGGACGCAGGGAGCCGCCGATACGGGACGTATCGGGGCGACCGAGGACGAAGCAGCGTGCCGCCCAGCGCGTCCCGGCGGCACA
>JANOFZ010000149.1:0-2816 GCA_031413935.1 Thermoleophilia bacterium
CGTCGGCGAGCTCCAGTGCGACATGCTCTCCGCGACGGGGCGCAAGTTCCTACGCGGCCCGCGTGGGACGGGGTTCCTCTACGTGCGGCAGGAGCTGATCGAGCAGCTCGAGCCGCCGTTCCTCGACCTCCACTCGGCCGAATGGATCGATCGCGATTCCTACATGGTTCGCGATGATGCTCGCCGGTTCGAGACCTGGGAAACGAGCGTCGCGACGAAGCTTGGTCTCGGCGCCGCGGTTGACTACGCGCTCGGCTGGGGGCTCGATGCCATTGCGGAGCGCGTGCAGGGCCTCGCGGCGTCTCTGCGAGCGCAGCTCGAGGCGCTGCCGGGCGTTGATCTGCACGATCGCGGGGTCGAGAAGTGCGGCATCGTCACGTTCACGGTCGAAGGCGTGACCGCGCAGGCGATCGTCGCTCGACTCTCCGCCGAGGGAATCAACGTCTCGCTGACGCCGGCGTCGTACAGCAGGCTCGATCTCGGTGGTCGCGGGCTCGAAGCGGTCGTGCGTGTGTCCGTGCACTACTACAACACCGATGAGGAGCTCGCGCGTCTCGTGGACGTCGTGGCGCGAGCCGCCGGGTGACCGGCTCCAGCCAGCCGCCCGGGTCGCGTCCCGAGGCCGCGCCGACGCCGAGCCGCGGGCTCACAGGGAGCGGTGTTCTTGCCGACTCGCTCGTGCGGGAGCTCCTCGGCGCTCGTCTTGTGGGCGTCCTCGCGACGCTCGAGCCGGACGGCTCCGTCCACGCGATCCCGCTCTGGTACGCCCTCGACGGCGACGCAATCGTCCTCGCGACGGGGAGTGCCAGCCGCAAGGTGTCGAACCTTCGGCGTGATCCGCGCGCGACGCTCGTGCTGCACGATTCGCGCCCCGGGTTCGAGGTGTGCGGCGCTTCGATCCGCGGCAGGGTGGAGCTTGTCGAGGGAGCTGCAACCGGGCCGCTCGTCGACCTTGTCCATCGGCGCTACGTGACGCCGGAGGGGGAGAGGCTGCCGGCGCCTGCGGAGTTCCTCGCCTCGGACGATCTGGCAGTGCGCCTCGTCCCCGAGGCGGCGTTCACCTGGGACGAGCGGGCAAGCGCCGCGGCGCGTGAGCTGCGGGACGCGGGTGCCGCGCTCGCGCTCGAGCCAACGGCGTCGAGCGCGCAGGGCGAAACCCGGGTCGCCGGCTGAAGCCGGCCACCGCGCGTGCGGCCGTCTCGGGTCGTGCCATCCGGTGGCCGCCTTCAGGCGGCGACCTGGGTGGGGCGTTGGCGGCCGGTGGCCGCCTGGGTGTCCGCTCACGGACCTGACTCTTCCGGACATCTTGCATGTGTCGCCAGTAGAGGCAACACTATCTCCATGCCGCGCCGCCCCCGACTCGAAGCTCCAGGTGCCATCCACCACGTCGTCGTCCAGGCGGCAAGTGACGGGCGGCTGGTCGTCGACGACGCGGACAGGCTCCGGTTCCTCGACGAGCTGCGGCGCGCTGCCCTGGACAACGGGTGGCAGTGCGTCGCGTACTGCGTGATGGCGACGCACGTTCACCTTGTCGTCTGCACTCCGAACCCGAACCTGAGCGCGGGCATGGCACCGTTTCTTGGCCGCTACGCGCACACGTTCAACCGGCGGCACGATCGTCAGGGGAGACTCTTCCGGAACCGCTTCTGGTCGAGGCGTGTCGATCGACCGCACTACCTCACCTGTGCGGCGCTCTACGCCGTGCTCAACCCGGTCGCGGCGGGGATCTGCGCGCATCCGTGCGGGTACCCCTGGAGTAGCTACGGCGAGACGGTGGGCGGTGGAGGTGGGGACGGCCTCCTGGAGCCGGGGATCCTGCTGGGTGCGCTCGACGACGATTCGGAGAACGCACGGCAGATCTATCGCGGCTACGTCGACGACGCCGTCGCGCGCCTCCGCGAGCGACGGAGCGACGAAGCGTGGTGGCGCAGCGTGGAGCGCGCCGCTGCAACCCAGGCGACCGCCTGAAGGCGGCCACCGCCCGGACCCGCACGGCAGATGCCAACCCGGGTCGCCGCCTGAAGGCGGCCACCGGCCACGGCCGGCAACCGGCTTCGGGCGGCCAGTACCCCCACACCGCGAACCGGTACGGTCCCCCACATGCTCCGCCTTGCCGAGATCCTGCTCGAGCCGCGTCCCACCGACGCGTGGGCGCAGCTGCGCCAGCTCGGGACCACGGAGGCAACCGGCGTCCTCCCGCGTGGTTCGATCGACTGGCGCGCCCACGCGCCCGAGCAGCCCTGGGAGCTCGGCCCACTGACGCTTTACAAGCAGCTGGTCGAGGATGCCGGCTTCCGCCTCACCGTGCTCGAGGACAACCCACCGATGGATCGCCTCCGGCTCGGGCTTCCCGGCCGCGACGACGAGCTCGAGACGGTGCTCGAGTTGCTCCGGGTGATGGGGAGGCTCGGGATCGGGGTGTGGTGTTACAACTGGATGCCGGTTGTCTCGTGGTCGCGCACGTCGGTGGCGCTGCCGGGCCGGGGTGGGGCAGAGGTCACCGGCTTCGACGCGTCCGTCTGGACGGACAACCCGGCTCCCGGCGCACCGGTCACAGAAGACCTGCTCTGGGAGACACTCGCCTGGTTCCTCGAGCGTGCCGTCCCCGTCGCAGAGGAGGCGGGCGTGAAGCTCGCCCTGCACCCGGACGACCCGCCGCTCTCACCCGTGCGCGGGATCGGTCGCATCATCCGTTCGTTAGACGCCTACGACCGTGTCTTCGCCCTCCAGCCGAGCCCGGCGAACGGAATGACGATGTGCCAGGGCAACGTCGCGCTCATGACCGACGACCTCCCAGCCGCGATCCGCCACTTCGG
>JANOFZ010000150.1:0-2912 GCA_031413935.1 Thermoleophilia bacterium
GCCGTCCGACCTCATCCGCCGAGAGCTCGGTCGAGAGCTTGAAGGGCGATAGCTTCGCAAGCCAGAGGATCTCGTTTGCGTGCGCGCGGCCGATACCGGCGAGCGCGCGCTGATCGCGCAGGAGCGGGTGCAACTGGCGCCGCTCTCGCGACAGGATCTCCGAGAGCCGCTCCCGCCCGAGGCCGAGCGCGTCCGGGCCGAGATGCGCGAGCTCCGCCTCGAGACCCTCGGGCGTGAAGAGCCAGACACCCGCGCGCCTCTTCTTGCCGGCCTCGGTGAGCACGAGCTCTCCTCCGTCCGCGAACGCGAGCCGGAACATCGGCGTCTTTGGCGTCTTTGTCCCGGGCGCGTGATAGCGCAGCCGTCCGGCGCTCATCAGGTGGACGCGGAGGACGAGCTCACCGTCTGTGGTCGGGAACACGAGGTTCTTGCCGCGGCGGTGCGCTCCTGCAAACTGTCGTCCCTCGAGAGTTCGCAGCGGAGGTTCGAAAGTCTTCACGGTGGCGATATGCGCGGGCCCCACGCGCTCGACCGCAGCGCGCGAGACGAGCGGGTCGAGCTCGCGCACCCACGCCTCCACTTCCGGTAGCTCAGGCATCGGTCATCAGTGCATAGTTTCCCTGCAATGGCCGATCCAATCCAGGTCGAGGTGGTGCGAGGGGGCATCGTCGAGGCGGTGCACTCGGTTCACGCCGTGGCGGTGCGCGACGGGGAGATCGTCGCGGAGGCCGGTGATCCGCGATCGATCGTCTTCCTCCGCTCAGCAGCGAAGCCGATCCAGGTGCTTCCGCTCGTACGCGCGCGTCCAGGTCTCGACGATCGCGAGATCGCGATCGCCTGCTCCTCGCACCTCGCGCGCCCCGAGCAGCTCGAGATCGTCCGCGGATTGCTGACGAAGGCGCACGCAGCCGAGGCCGACCTCGAAACCGGGCCCGAGCCGACGCCGATCGAGCACACGTGCTCGGGCAAGCATGCAGGGTTCCTGCTGCTTTGTCACGAGCGCGGCTACGAGACGAAGGGGTATCGGCTCGCGTCACATCCACTGCAGGTGGAGCTACTCACGACGGTCGCGGCTGCAGCCGACGTCGACCCTGCCTCGATCGACGTCGCGATCGACGGCTGCGGCGTGCCGACCTTCGCTCTCTCCCTCGATAGATGTGCGCACGCCTTCGCGCGTCTGCCCCATCTCGAGGGTGGCTCGAGGGTGGTTGCGGCGATCCGCGCCTACCCGGAGATGCTCCGTGGGCCCATCGCCGCAGACGCCATGTTCGTTTCAGAGGTCGACGGCTGGGTCGCGAAGGGAGGAGCCGAGGGTCTCTTCTGCGCGGGATCGCCGGACGGGCTCGGGGTTGCGCTGAAGGTAGAGGACGGCGCCTTTCGGGCAATTCGCCCTGCACTTGCCCACTTTCTTCACCAGCTCGGCATCGAGACCGGTGAGCTCGGTTTCGTCACCGTTGAAAACAGCCACGGCGAGAGGGTTGGGCAGCTTCGGGCACGTCCCGAAATTCGTGGCACACAGGGCCGAACTCACGTATAGGATTCGCCGCCTGCAAGGGGGAAACCGGCCGGAGGGGGTCGGGGGATTGGTACTTCAGGGATAGGGCTCGTCTTCGTCAACCACGAGAAGAAGGGGTTCATGCTCTCGGTCGAAATCGCTCTGCCAGACGTCGAGGAACTGCACAAGCTCGTAGAGCAGGGGCAGGAGAAGGGGTTTCTCACCTACGACGAGATCGTCAACGCGCTCGAGGACGTCGAGTTGACGAAGGAGCAACTAGAGGAGTTCACCACGTACGCGATCGACCACTCGATCGAGCTCGTCGAGGGAGAGCAGCACAAGAGGCTGCCGCACGAGCCCGCTCCGGTCGAGGACGAGAAGGTCGCACCAAAGCTCGACCTCAGCGTCGAGCCATCGCTCGACTCGCTCAGGCTCTACCTGCGCGAGATCGGAAAGGTGCCGTTGCTGACTGCGCATCAGGAGGTCTCGCTCGCAAAGAGGATCGAGCGTGGCGACATGTCGGCGAAGCAGCACATGATCGAGGCGAATCTGAGGCTCGTCGTCTCGATCGCGAAGGGCTACCTGGGACGTGGGCTTTCATTCCTGGATCTGATCCAGGAGGGATCGCTCGGCCTGATTCGAGCGGTGGAGAAGTTCGACCACAGCAAGGGGTACAAGTTCTCCACGTACGCCACCTGGTGGATCCGGCAGGCGGTCACCCGAGCGATCGCCGACAAGGCGCGCACGATCCGCATTCCCGTGCACATGGTGGAGAAGCTCAACAAGGTCGTCCACATCGAGCGACAGCTCGTGCAGCGACTCGGCCGCGAGCCGAACCCGGAGGAGATCGCGGAGGAGCTCGAGATCCCGACCGAGGAGGTACGGGAGATCCTCCGCATGGCGCAGTTGCCGATCTCGCTCGAGAAGCCGATCGGTGAGGAGGAGGACTCCTCGCTCGGCGACTTCGTGCCGGACGACTCCGCGGAGTCGCCCTTCGACACGACGTCGGTGTCGTTGCGCAGGTCGGATATCGACCTGGCGCTTTCCTCGCTACCCGAGCGTGAGCGCAAGGTGATCGAGCTGCGGTTCGGCCTCAGCGGCACCCAGCCCTGCACGCTCGAAGAGGTGGGGCAGGCGTTCGGCGTCACGCGCGAGCGGATCCGCCAGATCGAGAACAACACGCTGAAGAAGCTCGAGGGACTGCCCGAGGCCCAGGCGCTCCGCAACTGCGTGTAAATGCAGCGCGGCGAAGCCGCTGAACTCTGGGGGGTGGCTTAGAACTCGAATCAGAATGACGGTTCGTCGCCGGGGCGTGATGGGCGAGTGCGATGCGAGGACGCAGGGAGCCGCCGATACGGGACGTATCGGGGCGACCGAGGACGAAGCAGCGTGCCGCCCAGCGCGTCCCGGCGGCACA
>JANOFZ010000151.1:0-2326 GCA_031413935.1 Thermoleophilia bacterium
CGGTTCCAGATGCTCCAGCGGGGTTTGATGCCATACGTCGTCGGCTCGCAGACGATCCCGATCCTTGCCATCGCACCGATCGTCGTCGTTGGCCTCGGCAGCCTCTCGATCGCCGGCTGGACGCCGACCGACTGGATGCGCGTCTCCGTCATCTCCGCCTATCTCACGTTCTTCCCGGTCACCGTCAACACGGTGCGGGGCCTCGAGTCGGCTGACCCGAGGGCGATCGAGCTGATGCGCTCCTACGCGTCCGGCGAGTGGGCGATCTTCCTCAAGCTGCGCCTCCCGTCGTCCCTGCCCTATCTCTTCGGCGCCTTCCGGATCGCCGCGACGGCGTGCGTGATCGGTGCGATCATCGGAGAGCTGCCCTCGTCGATCCAGGGAGGCCTCGGTGGTGCGATCATCAACTTCAACCAGTATTACGTCCTCAATCCCCAGAACCTGTGGGCGACGAACCTGATGGCGGCGGCGCTCGGGATCTCGTTCTTCCTCGTCATCGTGATCGCGGAGAAGCTCCTCGTGCACCGACCACCGGAGACCCTGACGTGAGTGCGCAGGACTCCGTTGTCTCGATCTCGAGCCTTGGCAAGGTCTTCCCGAAGGGTGGTGTCACTGCGCTCGAGAACATCGACCTCGACGTCAGGCCCGGTGAGTTCATCTCCCTGATCGGGCCCTCCGGGTGCGGCAAGTCGACGTTGCTCCGGGTGATCGGCGACCTCACGCAGCCGACCTCGGGAGAGGTGCACGTGAACGGCAAGCCGGCGCCCCGCGCGCGGCTCGACCGAGATTACGGGATCGTCTTTCAGGCGGCGGTTCTCTTCGACTGGCGCACGGTGGCGAAGAACATCGCGCTGCCGCTCGAGCTCCTGAAGTGGGACCGCGCCAGGCGAGAGGCGCGCGTCGCCGAGATGCTCGATCTTGTCGAGCTGAACGATTTCGGCAGCCACTATCCCTGGCAGCTGTCCGGCGGCATGCAGCAGCGTGTCTCGATCGCGCGCGCGTTGTCGTTCTCGCCGCCGCTGCTCCTGATGGACGAGCCCTTCGGCGCACTCGACGAGATGACGCGAGAGCGTCTCAACCTGGAGCTCCTGGCCATCTGGGCAGAGACGAAATCGACGGTCATCTTCGTCACCCACTCGATCTCCGAGGCGGTCTTCCTCTCGACGCGCGTCGTCGTGATGTCGCCGCGGCCGGGCCGGGTCGCCGGGGTCGTCGAGATCGACCTGTCGCAGCCGCGCGGCGTTCGTACCCGTGAGGAGCCACGGTTCTTCGAGCTCGTTACCGAGGTGCGAGAGATGCTTCACGCCGTCGAGACCGAGACGGAGTCGCCCGCGTGAGCACGATCGCGGCGACCGGGTCGAACGGCGGCGTCGGCCGTGCGTCGGTGTTCGCTCGCACCTGGCTGCCCGCAGTCCTCGTCTTCGGCCTCGGTCTCCTCTGCTGGCAGTGGATCTTCCCCGACGTCCTCGGGGTCAAGCCGTTTCTCCTGCCGCGCCTCTCGGACGTCCTCAACGCTCTCTGGGAAAATCGCGACGCGCTGAAGACCGCTGCCTGGATCACCTTCAAGGAAGCGTTCGGCGGCCTCATCCTGGGGAGCGGCATCGCCGTTCTCGCGGCGCTCGTGCTCGCCCGCTGGCGGCCGCTCGGGAACGCGCTCATCCCGTACCTGATCGCGGCGAACGCTATCCCTGTGATCGCGTTCGCTCCGATCACGAACGCCTGGTTCGGAACGTTGAGTCCCTGGTCGAAGATCATCATCGCCGCTGCGCTCTGCTTCTTCCCCGTCCTCGTCAACACTCTACGCGGCCTCACCTCGGTTCACCCTGCGTCGATCGAGCTGATGCATGCGTACGCCTGTCCGGACCGAACGATCTTCTGGAAGCTGCGGATCCCGGCCTCGCTGCCGTTCCTTTTCACCGCATTGAAGATTGCTGCCGTGCTCGCGATGATCGGTGCCGTCGTCGGCGACTACTTCGGTGGGTCAACGGAGTCGCTCGGTGTGCAGATCCAGAGCGCGGTCGCGCTCTCGCGGTACGAGATCGCGTGGGCAGCGATCGTCGTTGCGAGCATCCTCGGGAGCGTGCTCTACGGCGTGGTCGCGCTCGCTGAGCGATTCGTGATTCGGTGGCATCCGTCGGTGAGGGCAGTCGACTAGAGGCCGTGAATGTGATCAGATTGGCGCAGCACACAACCAGGGAGGGTCGATGAAGAAGAAATGGTTGCTCGTGGGAGCGTCCGTTGCTCTCATTGCGAGCCTCGCAGTCGCGGGTATGGCGACGGCGCAGGGCGACAAGAAGCAGGCGATGACGAAGGTCACCGTGCAGCT
>JANOFZ010000152.1:0-7033 GCA_031413935.1 Thermoleophilia bacterium
GTCGCCCACGCGGGCGTCGGCGGCTGGGGCAAGAACGTCGTACGGGTCGTGGGAGAGCTCTCCGAGCTCGCCTGGATCGTCGACACGGACGCAGCGCGCCAGGCCGAGTTCGCGTCGCGGTATCCACAGGCCACGATCACGGACTCTCTGACGAACGCTCTGGCCGACGACACGGTGCAGGCGGTCACGATCGCAACACCGGTGCCGTCGCATTACGCCCTCGCGAAGCAGGCGCTCGAAGCAGGGAAGCACGTCTTTGTCGAAAAGCCGCCGGCGATGCGCGGCGAGGAGATGGAGGAGCTCGTCGCACTCGCGCGCGCCGGCAATCTCGTGCTGATGCCCGGCCACTTGCTCCTCTACCACCCCGGCCTCCGCAAGGTGAAGGAGCTCGTCGATTCTGGCGAGCTCGGGGACGTTGCCTGCGTCTACGGCAACCGGCAGAACCTCGGCGTCATTCGTTCCAACGAAAACGCCCTCTGGTCGCTCGGCGTCCACGATCTCTCGGTGATCCTGTGGCTCCTTGGTGAGGAGCCTTCCGAGGTCGTCGCGTACGGACAGGACTTCGTTCAGCCGGGCATCGAGGACGTCGTCTTCTGCTTCCTCCGCTTCCCGTCCGGCAAGGTCGCGCACATGCACCTCTCCTGGCTCGACCCGCACAAGATGCGGAAGATGACCGTCGTCGGCCGCGAGAAGATGGTCGTCTTCGACGACATGGAGCTCGAGCGCAAGGTGACCGTGTACGAGAAAGGCCCCTGGGAGCCAACAGAGGGCGAGTGGCGAACGCGGACGGGCGACATCTTCAGCCCGAAGATCGCGGCCGACGAGCCGCTCAAGCTCGAGCTGCAGCACTTCCTGCGTCTCGTCGCCGAGGGCCCAGGCGACCACCGCGAGGCGACGGACGGGCTTGCCGTCGTACGGACGCTCGACAGATTGACCACGTCCCTGCACACGGGCGCGCCTGCGTGAGCGCCGACGTTCACCCGAGCGCGATCGTCTACCCCGGCACGGTGCTCGGTGATGGGGTCAAAGTGCTCGAGAACGCGGTCGTCGGCAAGCAGCCGACGCTCTCTCCCCGTTCGACCGCCAAGCGCGAGCCGTTGCCACCGACGGTGATCGGAGCCGGCACGATCGTCTCGACCGCGGCGATCGTCTTCGCCGGTTCCACCATCGGCGAACGCGTCATTCTCGGCGACCAGTCGTGCATCCGCGAGCGTGTCACGATCGGCGACGACGTCGTCGTCGGGCGGGGCTCCCTGGTCGAGAACGACACGACGATCGGTGCGATGACGAAGATCCAGGCGGACGCGTACATCACCGCCTACTCGACCCTCGAGGAGCACGTCTTCATCGCGCCGTGCGTCGTGACGACGAACGACAACTGGATGGGCCGCACGGAGCAGCGGTTCGGCAACATCAAGGGCCCGACGATCAGGCGCGGGGCGCGCATCGGTGGCGGAGCGATTCTCTGCCCGCAGGTCGAGATCGGCGAGGACGCCTTCGTCGGTGCCGGCGCCGTCGTGACAAAGGATGTCCCACCGCGGGTCGTCGTCGTCGGCTCCCCGGCTCGTGTTCTGCGCGACGTCCCCGTGGACGAACTGCTCGACGCGTAGGACGAACTGGGCCAGCGCGGTGTCCCGGAACGTTACGCCTGGTTTCCTCTGAGGCCGGTGGTTGCTGTGCTCGGTCCCGGGAGAGGCTACGCCTCTCCCCTACGGAGCTACCGGTGGAACATTTGGGGACATCGCGCTAGCGCGACTTCGCGACGGCGAGACGATACGCGCCCGAGAAGGCCGTGGTCGCGCGAACGTGCAGGACATACCAGCCAGCAACCCGGGACTTGTACGCGAGGGCGCCGCCCGTAGGACGTGTCGCCACTCGCCGGACCGCGGCGGACTTTGCGTCGACCGCGACCGTTCCAGGGCGCCAGAGTGCGAGCGCCGGTCGCACCGACGCTCCCTCCGCAGAGGTCACCGTGATTCGCTCACCGGCCCGGAGATAGACGCGATAGACGTCATCTCGATCATTCCAGTAATCGATCGTTGCCTCGACCTGTCGGCGCTGGCCGAAGAGCGGGTAGGCGGTGACACCGGCGTCGTCGTTCGGCTCGTACCTGTCCGCGAGGGGAACATCGGTCGCGAGAAGCTCCAGTGAAGCCGTCTGATCGAGCCGGCCGTAGCCCGTGAACCGATCTCTCCCCGAGACGCACGCCCCGCACCCGTTCGAAGGCGTCGCATCGACAGCGCTACCCAGAAGGAGTGATGTCACCTGATCAGCAGTCAGCTTCGGCGAGGATGCGAGCATGACCGCCGCGGCGGCAGTTACCTGGGGGGCGGCAAAGCTCGTTCCCTCGGCCGTCCGGTACTCCTTCGGCCCGCAGCTCGAGTACCCCTGCTCGGCGCAGTCGGGGAACACCGCCGTGAGAGGGAGAGGGAACGTCGAGAAGATGTCCTCACCGGGAGCCGCGATGTCGTTGAACTGGGTGTCGCGATTCGAGAACGCCGGCGAGCCACCCGACTGACTGAGCGCGCTAACCCCGACGACGTGGGGCAATGCTGAGGGCCAACTCGCGTAGGGCCAGGGCTGAGCCGGAGATTGATCGGAGTTCCCGACCGCAGCAACAACGAGCACGCCCTTCGAGACCGCGTAGGCGACCGCGTCCGCCTCGAGCTGCGAATATGTATCCCGGCTCGGGTCGCGGGGGTCGCGGGGCCCTCCGAGGCTCATGTTGATGATGCGCGCGCCGTTTGCCACCGCCCAGCGGATCGCCTTCGCCTCCGCCTCGACGGGGATCGATCGCTCCGGGCCGACGACCTTCGCGATCAGGAGCTCAGCCGGCGGCGCGAGACCGGCGATCCCGAGACCGTCGTTCGTCCGAGCCGCAATCAGGCCTGCGACGAATGTCCCGTGCCCCTGGGTGTCAACCGTGGCAGGACCAGCGACGAAGCTCTTCGAGGCAGCAATCCGACCCCGGAGCTCCGGGTGGTTGCCGTCGATGCCCGAGTCGATCACAGCTACCCGCACGGACGCGAGCGGCGGGGGCTCGAGCCAGAAGTCGAACGCACGATTCTGCGTTGCATACCACTGGCGCGTGAGGAACGGATCGTTCGGGAAATACGACGCCCTGCGGCTGCGGAGCTTCTCCACGTAGGAGACGCCGTGAACTCCGTGGAGCGTGCTCGCATCGGGCGCGGAAACGGACAGAGCACGGATCGGGGCGAGGTCGACGATCCGGCTAGCACCCCGGGCACGAAGGCGCTGCGCAACCCCCGTGCTGCTCTCACCCTGAACGACGCCGACCGCGTAGCGGGCGGCACCTGCGTGGGGCGCCGCAACGAGACCGAGCGCGACGAGAGCGACCACGACGGCCGCTCGTGCGTTCACTTCGGAGCCTCAGCGGGAACCGTGATGGTCAGCGCCGGTCCTACCACGCCGTCGGCTACCAACCGGTAGGTCGTCGTGAGCTTCGGCCTGACGGTTGCGACGAACGCGCCGTCGATCCCGGGCTTCAGGTTGACGGACGGCAGCCAGACACCCTTTGCACCGAGCTTCTCGATCAGCGGCATCGTGACATCACGAGCCACGCCCGTGACGATGGCAGTGGCCCCGGGGCGGGTCGATGGTGTCGGGCGCGCCACCCGTAGGACACCGAGCTTGAAGGCGGTCGAGCGGAGACCGAGCTGGGCTCGTACGTCTGCGGCGCGGAGGAGGACGCTCGCACCCGTCTTCTTGATCAACGTGACGGAAAGCGGGCGGCCAGACTCGGTGGGCGCCACCTGAACGTCGACGACCGGCGACGACAGGCGGAAAGCCTGACCCAGGGTCGTCGCGGTGAACGTACGCGGCGTCCACCGATGGTGGGGCGAGAGCGTGTCCCAGGGGTCGTCTCGAGCCTGAAGGTAGGGAGTCACGACCCCGAAGACGTCCTTGCTCGACGCGGTGCGCCCACCCGAAGACGAGTAGTAGAACGTTGTCGCAACCTTGCTGGCGTAGCTGAGGATCTCCCCCCTCGTCGCCTTCACGGCCGCGGTCGTCGTCGGTGCCTCGGCCGAGACGCCGTAGTACACCTGGCTGCGCGTGTCGGAGTAGAGATCGAACGGTCTGCTCTTGACGAGGCTCGCAAGGGCATACGAGCGTGCAGCGACGGCCTGCGCTTGCAGCGCTGCCGTGGGCCACTCCCTGGGCACCTCGCCGGGTACGACCCCGAGCAGGTACGCGTCGAGACCGAGGACGTCGATCACCTGCAGAGCGCCCGAGAGAACGGAAAGTCGGATCTCGCCTCGATATTCCTTGCTGTCGAGCTGCAGCAGCGCGCCTTTCCCCGGCAGGAACGCGAGCGGCCCCGGAAGGCGGACTGGCTTGCCGTCGACGACGACGCGGAGATCGGGCTTGATCGTGATCTCGCCCGGCTCGAGCTCGGTGATGACACCCGACCCGTCCCTGATCGAGAACGGAACGGGTGAAGCGAGCCGTACTGACGTCCGGCCGTCAGAGAGGAGAACCCTGACCTTCGTGACCGCTGCCTTGGTCAGCTCCGTGCCCGGATAGTAGAACGCGAGAATGTCGCGGTACCCCCTGTTTGCCTTCGCCTGAGCAAGCGCGCCGTACTGGCTGAGCCCGACGCCGTGTCCGTAGCCGCCGCCCGTGAGGACGTAGATCGGGGCCGACAAGGCGGTCGCGGGAGCAGTGGTTGCCGGCCCGGAGGGCTGGGCGGACAACGCTGCACCGGCGGTACCGGCGAGGACGAGCGAGAGGATGGGAAAGAGGGCGCGTCGCAGCATGAGATACCTCAGGGACTGTTCTCGGTAAGACGGCTCAGGCCTTGAGTCGGTTTGCGTACTGCTCGTCGTAATACGCCTGGTACGCGCCCGACTTGATCGGCTCCCACCAGGAGCGATTCTCGCGGTACCAGTCGACGGTGGCGGGAAGGCCTCCCTCGCCGAACGAGTGCTGAGGGGCCCAACCAAGCGACCGGAGCTTCGTATCGTCGAGCGCATAGCGCCGATCGTGGCCGGCCCGGTCCTCGACGTGGCGCACGAGCGACGGGTCGGCCCCGGTCAACTCCAGGATCCTGTGCGTGATCTCGATGTTCTCGTGATCCTCCCCACCGACGTTGTAGACCTCCCCCGGAGCTCCCTCATGAAGCACGAGCTCGATCCCGGCGCAGTGATCCTCGGCGTGCAGCCACTCCCGTACCTGCTTGCCGTCGCCATACACCGGTAGTGGCTCGCCCTCGAGCGCATTCGTCGTGAAGAGGGGCACGAGCTTCTCCGGATACTGGTTTGGGCCGTACGTATTGGCGCCGCGCGTGATCGATGCCTGCACGCCGTAGGTGCGCACGTACGCGAGAACCTGCAGGTCGCCGCCGGCCTTCGCCGCGCTGTACGGGCTCGAGGGTCGCAGGGGGTCACCTTCGAGCGCCCTCCCGCCGGCCTCGAGGTCACCGTAGACCTCATCGGTCGAGACCTGGACGAACCGAGCGCCGGTCTCCCGCGCCGCCTCGAGGAGGCACATCGTGCCGAGAACGTCGGTGTGGACGAACTCGGTCGGGCCGAGAATCGAGCGGTCGACGTGTGTCTCCGCTGCAAAGTTGACGATAGCGTCACACCCCGCTGTGGCCGTCGCTACAGCCACCGGGTCTGCGATGTCTCCGTGGACGAACTCGTGCTCGATCCCCTCGAGGTTCGCCGGGTTGCCCGCATACGTGAGCTTGTCGAGGACGACGACGCTGTCGCCGCCGCCGACGAGCCTCCGTACGAAGTGAGAGCCGATGAACCCGGCGCCACCGGTGACGAGCACGCGCATCAGGACAGGGTAGCTCTCACGGAGCCGAGTCGAGTGCTGCGAGGCACGTCGCGAGACCCTCGCGCCAGTGCGGCAGCTCAGGCGCGTCCTTCTCGCTGCGCAGGATCGCCACGGGTGGGCGTGGCGCTTTTGCACCGAACTCGGCCGTCGTGATCCTCTTTACACGACAGTCGAGGTCCGCCTCCTCGAAGATCGCCTCGGCCAGGTCGGCCCATGTGCAATCACCGGCCGCCGCGAGATGCCAGATCCCGAACGGCGCCGAGGCATCGACGAGCTCACGGGTTGCTGCGGCGAGATGCCCGACGTACGTGGGACATCCGCGCTGATCGTCGACCACCGCAGGCTCGTCGCGCTCTGCTCCGAGACGGAGCATCATCCGGACGAAGTTGTGCCCTGTCGGCCCGTAGAGCCACGAGCTGCGCACGATCCACGCCTGCTCACCGGCAGCCGCCTCGCCGTGGAACTTCGAGCGGCCGTAGGCGGAGAGAGGACTGGGGCTGTCGGACTCGACGTACGGCGCACCCTTACGCCCGTCGAACACGTAGTCGGAGGAGTACGCAACGACCGGCGCTCCGAGCTCGGCTGCGTGCGCGGTACCACCCACGTTGACCTCTGCGGCGCCCTGCGGGTCGTCCTCGGCACCGTCGACGTTTGTCCAGGCAGCCGTGTGAAGGACGAGATCTGTCTCGGGCAGATTCGGCGGCGCGGGAAACCGAACGTCCCAATCGGCGCGTGCCAATGCAGCGACGGCATCCTCTGCGAAGACGCCGGCGAGCGCGGTACCGAGCTGCCCCCCGGCGCCCGTGATCAGGACGCGGCGGCGCTGTCTCGTGACGAGAGCGTTGGTGTCTGAGTGCTCCACAGGTCCTTCACTCGCGGGTCGTCCCACGCGATGCCTTGCTCGTCGGGATCGGCCGGATCGTACTCCTCGGTCACGTGATAGACGAACAACAGGTCGGTAAGCGCCTCGAAACCGTGTGCATGGCGGCCGGGAATGTAGAGCGCGACAGGGTTCGCCTCGCCGATGTCTTCCGTGAACGTGGCTCCTGTCTCCCGATCGAGCACGACGACGCGCGCCGTTCCCTCGAGGCAAGCGAAGAGGTCGTCCTGGCCGCGCTCGTGGTAGTGGAGACCGCGGATGACACCCTTGCGGGAGACCGAGACGTTCGTCTGGACGGTGGGCTTCGGGAGGAGACTCTCACGTCGCAGCTCGCAGAACCAGCCGCGGTCG
>JANOFZ010000153.1:0-4327 GCA_031413935.1 Thermoleophilia bacterium
CCGTCGGCAACGGACTCAACAACGCAACAGGCCGGCCGCGATCCGTGATCTCGATCGGCTCCCCGCGCTCCTCGACGAGCCGCAGGTAGCGGCTCGCGTTCTGCCGCAGCTCTCTGATCCCGATCGACAACGTCATGTGTATCTTGTAGCACATTGCTAGCGTTGCGTCCATGCGCGTTGCGGCGATCGATCTCGGCACGAACTCGACCCGTCTGCTCGTCGCCGATCTCGTGGACGGTCGTATCACCGAGGTCGTCCGGCGACTGGCGATCACGCGACTCGGGGAGGGCGTCGATGTCAATCACGAGCTCCTCCCCGCCCCGATCGCCCGCGTTCACGGCGTCCTCGACGGGTACGCACGCGAGGCCGCGGCGCTCGGGGCAGTGCACACGCTTGCAGTGGCGACGAGCGCCGTACGGGACGCCGCGAACGGCCGCGCGTTCCTGGATGGCCTCGGCGAGCGGTACGGCTGGGAGACGAGGCTGCTCGACGGTGAGCAGGAGGCCGAGACGACGTTCCGCGGCGTCACCTCCGACCGCACGCTCGACGCCGAGACGCTGATGGTCGACATCGGTGGTGGCTCGACAGAGCTGCTCGTCGGTGGGCCGTCGGGCGTCTCCTTCGCGACGAGCCTGCAGGCGGGGTGTGTGCGCGTGACGGAGCGGTTTCTCTCGAGCGATCCACCCACGACCGAAGAGATCGACGCCGCCGGCGCACACGTTCGAGCCCTCCTCCCCACGCTCGATGTCGAGCGTGCGATCGGAGTCGCAGGGACGGTCATCACCGTCGCAGCGATCGACCTCGGGCTCGCCGAGTACGACCCCGTCCAGATCCACGGCCATCGGATCTCGCGCGCCGCAGCCGATCGCGCTCTCTCGAGCCTGTCAGCGTTGCCACTCGCCGAGCGGGAGCGCGTGCAGGGCCTCGAGCCGGCGCGCGCGCCCGTCATCGTCGGCGGCCTCGTCGTTCTCCGGGAGGTGATGACCCGCTACTACCTCTACTAGATCTAAGCGAGCGAGCGCTACATCCTGCACGGGGTTGCGATCGCGTCCGCCTAAACCCCGACGACCGGCTAAAGCCTGTCGTCGGGGTTCGCGGCCGCTTCACGGAACGACTCACCGCTGACGAACCGGAGCCGTAAGGGGTGGGTGTGGGGCATTCCCGTTCCCACCCCTTACGGCTCAGTGAACCTCAGGGAGCCCGGAAGTACACCCAGCTGTCCCGGGCCCGTGCGACCTGGTCTGCCGTGAATTCCTCGTAGCAGGAGTCGTACGAGTAGTCCATGAAGTTGTGGATCGGGTCGACACCCGGCTCACGGCACGTGTCCTTGCCCGCCGGGCACCCGTTCGTCGGCACCGACATGGCCGGCGTGTCGGCGACATAGTCGCCCTTGGCGTTGCACGCGCCCGCGAACGTGTGCTCGAGGTTCACCCAGTGCCCGGCCTCGTGCACGAGCGTCAGGCCGAGGTCGTACGTACCCGCGAACGCGGTTGACGCACCCGGCATGGATTCCCAGTTGAGGACGATGCCGTCCAGGTAGAGCCTCGAGTCGGGAAGACCGGGAAGGTACGCGTAGCCGAGGTACCCCCCGGCGAGGTTCGTGTAGACGTTCAACGTCTCGAACCCGCCCTTGTGCAGCGCCCGCTTCATGTCGCGCTCCGCGTCCCCACCTGCGCGGGCGTTGTACCAGGTCGGGTTGGTCGTGCGTGTGACCCCGGCGAGCGTGAACGTGAAGCCGGACTTGGCGCCTCCGTAGAAGCCGTCGAACCCGAGTTTGAGCACCGCGAGTTGGGAGTCGATCGTCTCCGAGTTGACCTTCCCAGCGGTTCCGTCGCTGATCACGTGGAACCAGACGGGCACGGTGGCGCCTGCGAACTTCGCACCCTTGCCCTTCGCGCTTGCCGGCAGCGACTCGACCTTCTCGTTCAGCGTCGGCTCACGGCCGGCGAGGCTCCCGATCCCGCGTGCTGTTGCTCCTGACACGAGCAACGATCGCAGACCGTCGAACACCTCGGCGCCCTCTGACTCTGGGAGCGCGCACCCTGCCACAGTTGTCGCAAGCCCCGAGCCGGAGCCTCCGACAGCCGTTCCCGTCGTGACCGATAACGCGGCAAGAAGCCCCACCGCAAGTACCGCGACCTTCCTCATGCCTTCCCCCTTCTCTCCTGGCAATTATCGGGTCGCCCGTACACCAAGCGACCGGTATCCCCTCAGCACATCATGCATCACAGATGACGCTATCGTCGCAACGGTGACCGTCCTCCCGATCATCCAGATCGGCCACCCCACCCTGCGGCAGCGAGCCCGCGAGGTGACCGCCCCCGAGCTGGGTTCCCCGGAGCTCCACCGGATCTGCGACGACCTCGTCGAGACGATGCGCACTGCGAACGGTGCAGGGCTTGCGGCGCCGCAGGTCGACATCCCGCTGCGGCTGTTCGCCGTCGAGGTCGGAGACAACCCACGCTATCCCTATAAGCCTCGCCTCGGCCTGCGCGTCCTCGTCAACCCGGTCGTTCGCCCCGTCTCCGAGGAGACGTACGCGAGCTACGAGGGGTGCCTGAGCATTCCCGACCTCCGTGGCCTCCTGCCCCGCAGCACCGCGGTCGAGGTGACCTATCTCGACGTCGAAGGGAACGAGCACGTCGAGCGCTTCGGCGGCCTCAGCGCCGGCACGATGCAGCACGAGCTCGATCACCTCGACGGCGTCCTCTTCCCCGACCGCGTCACCGACCCGACGACACTCTGCACCTGGGAGATGTTCCGCGCCCACCGCGAGGACAACTGGCTCGCGAGCATCGAACAGGTTCTCGTGCGCTTCCCGGGCGAGTCGGCACCCGGCTGAGCTACGGCCTTCGGCCCTGCGGGTTGAGCAGGGCGATGACGTCGAGCCCTTCCGCACGGGCTACGAATGCAACCGCACTGTCTGACGTCGCGAGCGTGTCATCGGGTCCGGCGACCGCGACCACGAAGCAGTCGGCGAGAGAGAGGTCACAGTCTCGGCGGTGGTAGTACCGCGCACGGATGTCCGCCGCACGCTCCGCCTGTTCGCGCGTCGCGGCGACAGGTCGTGCCACTTCGTCGAGGAAGCGGTTGGCGGCGTATTCGGCATTCGCTGCCGACGCGCCGTGCACTCTTCGCATCACATCGATGACCTCGGCGATGTTCACCACGGAGATCCGCAGGGGTCCGACGCCCTGGAGCTTGTCCGCAACATCGGCGGCCGCCGGGTCGTCGAGGAGCAAGCTGATCACGGGTCCCGCATCGAGGACTACTCCCCGTAGTACTCGCGCCACTTGCGCTCCATCGCGGCGTTGTCCTCTTCACGCCACTGCTGTATCGCCTCCGACGCCGTGAGATCAGCGCGACGGTACTCCTTCAGCACGCCACGAACCGCCTCGAGCGGATCGGTGGGAACCGGACGCACAACAAGGCGATCACCCTCATCCTCGATCAGCACAGCCGACGTCGCCCACCGGTGTCGCACCTCGGCAGGCAGCGACACCTGTCCCGCGCTCGTGATCACGTGCCTCCACATCTTGCGTTCCATAGTCTCAGTATGAGGCTGCACGCACAAGATGTCCAATTCAGACAAGTCCGCTGCGTGGGGCCGGAGAACGAATCAGCCCACGGAGGAGGGTACGCTTGAACCATGGGACTTCTCGAGCGCATTCGCGCCGGCACATTCGTCGCAGACGACAGTCCGCCACTCGCGATACCCGGACGTCGGCTCACGCTTCGCGAGATCGGCCGGAGGATCGACGACGGCGAGGATCGCCTGATGGTTGTTCGAGATTTCCTCGACCAGGCCGGGCGGGCCGGTACGCGCGCGCTCGAAACCATGGTCGCGGAACGCCCCGATCCGACGGGTGACGCCCGTGCGGACGCACTCCTTGCGGGAGTCGCCGAGTACACAGCCGGATTGCAGCAGATCGTCTGCCCGAGCTGGACGTCGGAGCCCGAGCGTTTTCTCGACCGGTTCTGGTTCGTGAGCTCCGAGCCGGGCTTCCGGGCGATCGCGCTCGCCCAGACGCCGGTGGCGTTGTAGCGTCGCGGCATCATGTGGCCTGCCCGCTCGATGCGGAGGGTGTAAGTGCGCCGCCCGGAGATTCTCGACCTTCTGCGCTTGCTGGCGGACCGACTGGAACGCCAGAGCCTGAAAGGCGAGATGTACGTCGTCGGCGGAGCCGCGATCGCCCTTGCCTACGACGAGCGACGCTCCACGCGTGACATCGATGCGGTCTTCGAGCCGAAGAGCGCAATCTACGACGCCGCCGCCGCCATCGCAGCAGAACGTGGTCTGGCCGAAGGATGGTTGAACGACGCCGTC
>JANOFZ010000154.1:0-4064 GCA_031413935.1 Thermoleophilia bacterium
ATGCGCCTGACCGAGCTCGGACTCGAATGGACGGCGCGCCCCGTCACCGTCAGCCGGGCCGGACGTGACGCAATGGAGGCCATAGCCGGGACGCGCTCGATTCCCACGCTCATCGACGGAGAGATGATCGTCTCCGACGCAAACAGGATCATCGCCCACCTCGATCGCACCTACCCGGAGCCCCCCGATGCCCATCTGCATGCGGAAACGCTGGAGCAGCGTGAGTGGCCCCACTGGCTCGAGCTTCACGGATCGGCCAGAGGCTGACACCGACTAGCATGGATCAGATGGACTTCGAAACGCGCGCCATTCACGTCGGACAGGAGCCCGACTCCGCGACGGGGGCCGTCACTACGCCCATCTACCAGACCTCCACGTATGCGCAGGAAGCGGTGGGTGTGCACAAGGGCTACGACTACGCACGGGTCGCAAACCCCACCCGCACGGCGCTCGAGGAGTGCCTCGCCTCGCTCGAGAACGCCGCCTACGGCCACGCGTTCTCGTCCGGGCTCGGCGCGGCGACAACGATCATGCATCTCGTCAACCCGGGCGAGCGACTCGTCTGCGTCAACGACGTCTACGGCGGGATGTACCGCATGTTCTCCGAGGTGTACGAACCGAAGGGCTACTTCTTCGACTACGTCACGCCGGACGAGGTCTCGACGAATCTCGATGCCCATCTCGACGAGCGCACGCGAATCGTCTGGATCGAATCGCCGACGAACCCGTTGCTCAACATCGTCGACATCCGAGCGGCCGCCGACGCGGCGCACGCTGCCGGCGCCCTCCTCGTCGTCGACAACACGTTCGCGACGCCCTATCTGCAGCAGCCGCTCGAGCTCGGGGCCGACATCGTCGTGCACTCGACGACGAAGTACCTCGGCGGGCACTCCGACGTCGTCGGCGGGTTCGCCGCCACGAACGACCCCACGATCTCCGAGCGCCTGCGCTTCCTGCAGAAGTCGCTCGGCGCCGTGCCCGGGCCATTCGACGCCTGGCTCGTGCTGCGCGGAATCAAGACCCTCGCCGTGCGGATGCGGCAGCACTGCGAGAACGCGCGCGCCGTCGTCGCGTTCCTCCAGGATCACCCGGCCGTGATCGACGTGCTCTACCCGGGTCTCCCTGATCATCCCGGGCACGAGCTCGCTGAGCGCCAGATGCGCGACTTCGGTGGAATGGTCTCCTTCCTCCTCGAGTCGGAGGAGGAGGCGGTCGCGATGGTCGCGCGCACCAACGTATGGACGCTCGCCGAGAGCCTCGGAGGTGTCGAGAGCCTGATCGAGCATCCCTTCCGGATGACGCATGCGGCAACGGCCGACGGCCCGTTTGCGTCGCCGCGCAACCTGGTGAGGTTGTCAGCGGGTATCGAGTCGGCCAATGATCTCGTCGAGGATCTCGCGCAGGCGCTCGTGCCTGTCGGAGCTCATCCGGCGTAGGGGCGACGCACACGCTCGCGCGAGCGAAGCGGATGCGTCGCCCGCTGGGCATCGCACACACGCCGACGGGCGCTGACGGGCACTGACGGCGTCGGATACGTTCACGACGTGACGCCACCCGTCCCGATCGACCTCCTGCACCAGGGCAACCGACGCAGCGTCGGCTGCTACCTCGTCGAGACCGACGACGGCCTCGCCCTGTTCGACTGCGGTCCGACGACCGCTTTGCCGGCGTTGCGAGCAGGCCTCACCGAGCGCGGGTACGAGCTCGGCGAGATCCGGCATCTCCTGCTGTCCCACATCCACTTCGACCACGCCGGTGCAACCGGCGCGCTCGTTCGCGAGTATCCCTCGCTCCTCGTCCACGTCTCGGCTGTCGGAGCGCCGCACCTGATTGACCCGACCCGGCTCGAGGCAAGCGCGCGCCGGCTCTACGGCGAGTCGTTCGACAGCCTCTGGGGTGAGCTCGTTCCCGTGCCCGAGCAGAACATCCGGAGCGTGGGCGACCGCGTGGTAGGGCTCGAGTGCTTCCCGAGCAAGGGGCACGCAAGCCACCACGTCTCGATGCTGCACGAGGACGGCACCCTGTACGCAGGCGACTCGCTCGGCGTCCGGATCGAGCCCGCGAGCTTCGTCCTTGCTCCGACGCCTCCGCCAGAAGTAGACCTCGAGGCGTGGGACGAGACGCTCCGGGAGACCGAACGTCGTGCCCCCACTCGCCTCGCACTGACGCACTTCGGTGTCTTCGAGGATGTGTCGGAGCACCTCGCCCGAATGCGTGAGACGCTCCACACCTGGAGCGAGCGTGTCGCTCACGGCATGGACGAGGCGACGTTCGTCGCTGCTGGCCGGGCAGATTGCATCGCCTCCGACCCTGATCACGTCGAGGCCTACGACTATGCAGCCCCCTATGCCCAGTGCTTCCTCGGGCTCGAGCGCTACTGGCGCAAGCGACGCGAAGTCGGATCGACGACAAGGGCTAGCGAGATACAGTCCGGTTCGTGATGAAACGCGAGGAGCGCGCCAACCTGGCGGCGTATCGGTGCCTCTACCCCGGAGCGATTGAGCTTGGCGGTATCACCGTCCTCCGGGCAGATGCAGCGCCGCTCAGTCCGATGCTGAATCAGATCGTCGGCCTTGGTATCGACGAGCCGGCGACCGAAGAGGCCCTTGATGCGGCTCTCGCTGCGATCGGCGACGATGTGACCTGCTACGTCGCCGTCGCACCAGGAGCACAACCTGGCGATCTCGTGGACTGGCTCCGTGCCCGCGGCCTCGAGCCGGGATGGGGCTGGATGTCGTTCCGGCGCGGCCTCGAGGACGTTCCCGAGCGGCCAACCTCGCTCAATCTCGTACGCGTTGGTTCAGCCGAGGCGGAGGCGTTCGGTCGGATCGTCGCAACAGGGTACGGCCTGCCGGACGCCGCGGCGGATTGGGCTGCCGGCGCCTACAGGGTCGGCTGGGACTGCTGGCTCGCTCTGGACGGCGACGTCCCGGCCGCCGCCGCCGGCCTCTACGTCTCGGAAGGAGTGGGCTACGTCGGGTTCGCGGCGACGCTGCCCGAGCATCGCGGCAAGGGTGGCCAGAGCGCGCTTCTCGCCGAGCGCATCCGCCACGCGCGGTCGATCGGCTGTGATGTCCTCGTGACAGAGACGGGCGAGCGACGGGACGACCTGCCCTCGGACTCGTACCGCAACCTCCTGCGCGCGGGATTCTCGGAGGTGGCGGTGCGGGCCAACTGGCTGCGCCCGGCCCGCGTCACTCGAATCCCGTAACGAGCCACTGCCGCCGGCGGAAGCGCACGCCCATCAACACGAGACGCGTGACGATGAGCACCGTCAACGCCGCCCAGACGCCGCGCACGCCCCAGTTAGCCCACGAGACGGCGACGAGCGCGGCGACGAACACGGCGAAGGCGATCACCATCGACAACGCGAGGTAGGCGCCGTCGCTCGCACCGATCAGGATCCCATCGAGCGCGAACACTGCCCCGTTCAGCGGTTGCATCACCACGAACAGTGGCCAGAGCAGGGCGCATTGCGCGAGCACTTCCGGGTCCGACGTGAAGATCCGCGGGATCACATCGCCGAGCCCGAGGAAGACGAGCGCAAATCCTGCGCCGACCACGACCGAAAGCCCGATCATTCGCACGCTTGCGGAGAACGCGGCGCCGGGTCGGGTTGCCCCGAGCTCCTGCCCCACGATTATCTGGCCAGCGATCGCGATCGCGTCGAGGATCAGCGCGAGGAGAATCCACAGCTGAAAGGCAACCTGGTGCGCGGCCAGCGGAGCGTCTCCGAGTCGGGCGACGACAACGCCCGCGAGGAGAAACGAGGCGAGGAGCGCGGTCGTGCGGATGAAGATGAACTTGCCGAGGGAGAGAAGGCGCCGTGCGAGCTCGGGCCGCAAGCCCGCATTCACGAGCCCTACTCGCCGCAGGATCGCGACGGCCATCGCGATTCCCATCCCGGTCTGGGCTACGACGGTACCCCACGCCGAGCCTTCGATCCCGAGGTCGAAGCCGTAGACGAGCACGAGCTCGAGAATGAGGTTGACAACGTTCCCGGCAATGACGATTACGAGCGGTGTCCGGAGATCCGAAACACCACGGAGGAATCCCTGGCCGCC
>JANOFZ010000155.1:0-2083 GCA_031413935.1 Thermoleophilia bacterium
GAATCGCTCGAACGTGATCGATGTCTACATCCGTTATCTGCGTGAGAAGGTCGACCGGCCGTTCGGGGTCATGTCGATCGAAACCGTGCGCGGCTCCGGGTATCGGCTCCGAAGCGACGGCGGCGTCGCGTGAGCTCACAGCGAGCATCGAGGTCATCGCGCATACCGATTCGGCTGCGCCTGACGCTTGCATTTGCGATTGCGATGGCAATCGTCCTCGCCGCCCTTGGAGTGTTTCTGACCACGCGGCTCGAGGCCGCGCTCGACCGGTCGATCGACCAGGGGCTGCGGGGCCGCGCCGGGGATCTGAGGCTGGTTGTCTCGCGGGCCGCACCCGGCCTCGGTGCGGGTCTCGAGCCCGTGCTCGAGAACGAGGGCGAGAGCTTTGCGCAGCTCCTCGATACCCGAGGGACGGTCGTCGACCGCACACCCGAGGCCGGGAGCATCTCCCTGCTTACGCCTGCTCAGCTGGCACGTTCTCTGCGTGGCCCGGTGCTCGTCGAGCGCGGCCCTCTCAACCTGCTGGACGAACGGGTTCGCCTGTTCGCAACCCCTGCCACGACAAGCGACGGTGAGTCGATCGTCGTGGTCGTCGGGACGTCGCTCGAGGCGCGAGGCGACGCTCTCGAGACGCTTCTGATCCTGTTTCTGATTGGCGGGCCGGTCGCGCTAGCGCTGGCTTCGCTGCTTGCGTACGGACTAGCGACCGCCGCGCTCCGGCCGGTCGAGTCGATGCGGCGTGAAGCCGCTGCCGTCTCGGCGGTCGAGCCCGGTCGCCGGCTCACCTTGCCTGCCGCCGACGACGAGATCCGGCGGCTCGGAACGAGCCTGAATGAGATGCTCGGCAGGCTGGAGTTGGCTCTCGACCGGGAACGCCGCTTCATCGCCGATGCGAGCCACGAGCTCAGGACACCACTCGCGCTTCTTCGCACCGAGCTCGAGCTCGCGCTCCGGCACCCGCGTTCGAACGACGAGCTCGAGGAGTCGATCAGGTCCGCAGCGGAGGAAACCGAACGTCTGTCACGGCTCGCCGAGGATATGCTCGTCCTCGCCCAGGCGGACGAAGGCGAGCTGCCGGTGCGTCGCGAGCAGATCAGGGTCGGAGCCCTCTTCGAGGCCGTCCAGGCTCGCTTCGCGGCGGAAGCCGCAGGAGCCGACAGGGCACTGGAGATCGTGGCGATTCCGCCCGATCTGGCGTTCCCCGGTGATCGTCTACGTGTCGAGCAGGCGCTCGGCAACCTCGTCGACAACGCTCTTCGTCACGGGTGGGCCACCGTCGTCCTTGCGGCAGTGCACAGCGAAGGCACCGTCGAGATCCATGTCCGGGACGAAGGTCATTTTCCGGACGACCTCCGACCGCACGCGTTCGAGCGATTCGCTCGGGCGGACGGCGCGCGATCGAGCTCCGGCTCCGGGCTCGGTCTCGCGATCGTGGAAGTGATCGCCCGCTCGCACGGCGGCTCGGCGCACATTGAGGACGATGAAGGCACGGACGTCTGGATGGCGTTCCCCGACCACTGACGATGGCTCAGCGTTTTCAGCCGTCGTTGCTGCAGGAACGACGGCGGGTGGGGTTTCCGCCGCGCGGGCAGACGGATTGCCGAAAGGCTTGGAGCCTCGCCCGGCATTTCCGTCGCATGTCGAGTAGCTACCGTCTCCTGATGCGTACGCCGACCAAGCCGACGGTCGTCACCTGGGCGCCCGGCCGAGTGAACCTGATCGGAGAGCACACCGACTACAGCGGCGGCCTCGTGCTGCCGATCGCGATTCAGTTCGGGATCACCCTCGAGGCCGCCGCCGCCGAGGAGATCGCGCTCAGCTCCGAAGGGTACGGGGTTGCCGAGGCCGTCCCCGCCGACGGCGGCGGCGCGGGCGCCTCGGGCTGGATGCGATACGTGCAGGCAGTCGCCGCCGAACTGGCCGCCGTCGGCCGCCCGCCTGTAGGCCTGATCGGCACGCTCTCGTCGGACCTTCCGGCCGGATCCGGGCTTTCGTCCTCCGCTGCGGTCGAGGTCGCAGTTGCACTCGCACTCTGTGCCGTCGCCGACTTCGAGCTCGAGCCGCTCGAGCTCGCGCTCGCCAA
>JANOFZ010000156.1:0-6516 GCA_031413935.1 Thermoleophilia bacterium
TGATCACGGATCTCGTAATGCCGAAAATGGGCGGCCTGGAGCTCGCGGATCGCGTTGCCGAGAGGCTGCCTCGGGTCAAGACCGTGTTCATCTCCGGCTACTCCGACGACAAGCCTGCAGCCGAGGAGCGCGCGCGCGCAGGGTCGGTGTTCGTCAGCAAGCCCTTCTCTCCGATCACGCTCCTGCGGGCGGTCAACGAGCTCATGACGGTAGACACGAGCACGGGACCGGGTGCCCGCCACGGCTTCCGCCCGGATCGGGTCACCTGCGTAATCGCCGACGACCACCCTGCCGTGCTCGACTCCATCTCGCGGTATCTGGAAGGAGCCGGCGTTGGCGTCGTCGCCCGCGTGTCACGAGCCGATGATGCGGTGCGTGAAATCGAGGCGCTCCGGCCGATGACGGCGCTCGTGGACATCACGATGGAGCCGTTCACTGGTATCGAGGTCGCTCGCCAGGCTGCCGTCAGCTCACCGCAGACGGGGATCGTCATGTACACCGGCCACCAGGACGAGGCGCTGCTTCGAGAAGCACTCGATGTCGGAGCGCGCGGCTTCGTCCTCAAACAGACGCCGCTCTCCGAGTTGCTCACCGCTCTGACCACCGTTGCCGCCGGAGGAACGTACGTCGATGCCCTGCTGGCCGGTGCACTCGCAACGGCGGCGACGTCCGCCCCCCTCGTTGCGCTCACGAAGCGCGAACGGCAGATCCTCACACTCCTCTCGGGTGGGATGACGAACGAGAAGGCCGCGGCGGAACTAGGGATCTCGGCCGAGACGATCCAGTCTCACGTTCGCAACGCAATGACCAAGCTCGACGCCGACACCCGCACCCAGGCCGTCGCAACCGCGATCCGGCAGGCCCTCATCGTCTAGATGAGTCGGGATACACGCTACCTCGCCCGCTCCCTTCACGAGGTGTCCGACACGACGGACGGAAGCCCGATTCCCAGACCATCGGACTCCACTCCCAACGTGGTTGCAGGATGATGGAGAACGCTGTCCCACCGAGTCCGTTCCCCCGAGTCGTCGAGTACGTGATCGACGCCGACGATCTCGTTCTCCAGACCGGGGCAGATTGGGCTGAGGTCGCGGTCGACAACGACGCGCCAGAGCTCCGGGAGATCCGTGGAATCGACCTCTTCTCGGCAATCTCGGATGCGAACCTCGGCGAGCTCTGGCGCATGATCCTCGCCAGTGTGCGTCGCACCCAGGAAGGACAGACGTTCGACCTGCGCTGCGACGCACCATCGCTCCGGCGGTTCATCGAGCTCGACGTCCGTCCCGACGAGAATGGCGGCGTCAGATTTTCCTCGCGCGAGACCCGGGTCGAGGTGCGCGAGCCGATTCCACTTCTCGACCGGAGAGCGGAGCGCAACGACTCTCTTCTGCTCGTCTGCGCCTGGTGTGCGCGCGTCCAGGCGACGACGTGGGTGCCGATCGAAGATGCGGTAGCGCGCCTGATGCTCTTCGAACAGCAGCTGCTCCCCCGGATCTCGCACGGCATCTGTCCCGACTGCTTTGCGAAGACGATGCCTTGAGGCCGCGGTCTCCGACTCCCTGACGGGCGGATCCGGCCTCGCATCGTGCGTCGGGACGGTGGACGACAACACCTCGATCCGCCGGCCTGCATTCTCGCGGCGAGAGCAGGAAACATGCGATGGGTAACGTCATGCCTGTGAGGCCCATTCCTCTCTCCGTCCTCGACCTCGCACCGATCTCGCTCGGATCGACGGCTGGGGACGCACTCCGTAACAGCCTCGACCTCGCGCGCCATGCGGAGCGGCTCGGCTACCGGCGCCACTGGGTCGCCGAGCACCACAACATGCCCGGGATCGCGAGTGCCGCGACCGCCGTCGTCGTCGGCCACCTCGCGGCGGGAACCTCGACGATCCGCGTCGGTGCCGGCGGGATCATGCTGCCGAACCACTCGCCGCTCGTGATCGCGGAGCAGTTCGGCACGCTCGAGTCGCTCTATCCCGGCCGGATCGACCTCGGGCTCGGGAGGGCGCCCGGGACCGACCAGCTCACCGCCCGCGCCCTGCGGCGCGAGGCAACGAGCGCGAACGACTTCCCCCGTGACGTTCAGGAGCTGCAGTACCTGTTCGGTTCCGTCGAGGAGGGCCAGGCGATCCGCGCCGTGCCGGGAGCCGGCCTCGAGGTTCCACTCTGGATCCTCGGCTCGAGCACCTACGGCGCCCAGCTCGCCGCTTTCCTCGGGCTCCCGTACGCCTTCGCCTCGCACTTCGCGCCTGCCGACCTCGTACCGGCGCTCGAGACCTACCGCTCCGAGTTCCGGCCCTCGAACCAACTAGCCGAGCCCTACGCCATGGCCGGGCTCAACGTCTTCGCGGCCAACACGGACGACGAGGCGCGACGGCTCTTCACCACACCGCAGCAGTCGTGGGCGAACCGCTTCCGTGGACTCTCCGGTCCCTACCCTCCGCCGATCGACGACATCGAGGCGTACTGGAGCCCGGCCGAGAAGGCGCAGGCATCGGCGATGCTCACGCACTCGGTCGTCGGCTCACCCGAGACGGTGCGCGACGGTGTCGGGCAGTTCGTCGCGCTGACGGGCGTCGACGAGGTAATGGTCGTCTCGGCGATCTTCGACCACGAGACTAGGTTGCGCTCGTACGAGATCCTGGCGGGGGTCTGATGACATGAGCTCGTGCGCTAGGGTCGTAGATCTCAACGAAGCGGAAAGGACGTAACGACATGGCACTCGGCTTCTACTTCACACCAACCGGGTTCACCCGAGCGGGGTACGACGACGTGATCGGCCAACTCGAAGCGGCCGGGGCAGGAGCCCCAGCTGGGCGGCTCCATCACGTCGCAATGGAAACGGACGGTCAGATCGCGGTGTTCGACGTCTGGGAATCCCAGGAGTCGTTCGAGGCGTTCGGAGCGACGCTTCTACCGATCATGGCGGCAGTCGGCGCCGACCCCGGCCAGCCGATGGTCGCGCCCGTTCACAACATCATCGAGGGTTGAACGTCCGCGTCGCCCAGTGCTCACGGAAGCGAGTCGTTGTGACAATTTGTCACGAGGACTCGCTGCGGTTCGGACTCAGCAGGCCCGCGGGCGCGCCCCTTCAGGATCTCGCGAAGCGAACTGAAGAGATCAGGCGGGGAGGGCCTCGGTACGCTCTTCCACCGCGGACTCAGTTCCCTCGCTTTCCCCGATCCGTCCCGTCAAGAGGCCCGCGGGCGGGCTCCTTCAGGATCGCCCGAAGGGCGCAGAGGAAATCACATGAGGGAGTCGGCGATACGCTCTCCCATCGCGGACTCCCTCATGTGACGCGACAGCCACCCGGCGGCGTAGAACGGGTATGCACGCTGCGACACTGACGAGGCCCTTGACGCACACCGCCACCCCCCTCACGTTCGCCGATGCTGCCGAGCAGCATCTCGACGACGTCTTCGGCTACCTCCTCTACCTGACCCGCGACCGGGCAGCAGCAGACGACCTTGCCGGCGCCACGTTCGAGAAGGCGCTGCGCCAGTGGTCGCGTTTCGACCCCCGTCGCGGCACCGCAAGAACATGGCTACTCGGGATCGCCCGCACGACCGCGCTCGACTCGTTCCGCGCCGACTCGCGGCGCAGGAGGCGCGAGGAGGCCGCCGCCGAGCCCGAGGCCCGAGAGGCGGACTTCATCGAAGGCGTTTCGCCAGCCCTGCAGACCGCACTCGCAACGTTGAGCGCCGGCGAGCGCGAAGTGCTCGCCCTCCGGATCGTGATCGAGCTCGACGGCGACCAGACCGCCCGCGTGCTCGGGATCAGTCCGACCGCCGTTTCGACCCGGCTCAGCCGGGCGCTGACCAAACTCGAAGAGAAGGTGAGGAACGATGACCTCCGCTGAGCTGATCACCGAGCTGCAGGCCACGAGACCCGCCGCCGATGGCGTGTTGCGTGACCGCGTCCGGGCGATCGCCGCTGCCGAACCGGTGCGGCGCTCGTCTCCCTTCGCCCGACTTTCGCGCTATTCGCCGCGGCGATTTGCGCTCGTCGCGGTGCCGGCAATGGCAGTCGTGCTGCTCGCCGTCGCCGGGGTCGCCGGGTTGCTCGATTCGGGCTCGCGACCGGGCGGCGTGGAGGCGATTCGCAACGACCTCTCGTCCCAGAGCGCGACGGCCCCCGGAACCACCACGACCCCGACGAGAGAGCTCGCACCGGAGCTCAAGGCCGGTGCAACCGCCACCGACGCCGCAACTCCCGCACCAACGGTCGGCCGGGCCCAGCGCTACTCGGCTCAGCTGACGCTGTCGGTGAAGAACATCGACGCTCTTTCCGACGCTACACAGCAGGCGCTACGGATCACACGCGACCTCGGTGGGTATCTCGTCACGGCGTCGTATGCGACGACCGATTCCGGCATCTCCTCCCTGACGCTGAGGGTGCCGACCGCGAACGTGCAGCAGGCGATCGTGCGGTACTCGGATCTCGGCAAGATCGTCGGCCAGCAGATCCAGATCGACGACCTCCAGGGACAGGTCGACGAGCTGACGAAGCGCGAGACTGCGCTCCGCGTGCAGATCGCACGGCTCTCCGCAAGGTTGGCTGCGACCGACCTCAGCGCGGAGACCCGGGCAACGCTCGAGGCTCGTCGCGACGCCGCGCGCAGTGCCCTTGCACAGGTTCGGATTGCGAGCGCCCAGGTGAACGCCGAGGCGCGCTACGCGACGATCCAGCTGACGCTGCAGACGCCGCAGTCGTCGACCGTGGTGCCCGTTCCGTCGCGCTTCGACACCGGCGTCGATCGCGCTGTCGAGATCCTTGCCATCGAGGCGATGGTCGTGCTCTACGCTCTCGTGCTCGTCGGCCCGCTCGCCCTGCTCGTCCTCCTCGCCTGGCTCGTCCAACGCGGACTGCGGCGGAGGCAAGACGAGCACCTCCTGTCGAGCCCGTAGGAAGCGGCGAGGCCACGGCAACGGAGCGCCGTCTCCAGAGGCTTGATGTGCAATGCGCATCAAGCCTCTGGGACGACACGACCGTCCGCAGGACGGCGTGAAAGGCTGGTGGCCGAGGTCGCGTCGGCTCAGTAGCTGAAGACCGTGGTGTCGCTGTCGACCCACTCCAGCATCGGCGTCGCTCCCACGACCTTTGCGGCTGCGACCTTCTCCGCATCCTGAAGATCGCGCGAGACAAGACAGATCGGGCACAGCCACAACTCTCCGCCGCCGTCGACGAATTGCTCGAGCAACCGCTCCAACGGCGGGCAGTCCTTGCACACGACCCCGCTCATCTCACCGGGCGAGCCGAGACGCACAGCCTCGTTCGTCGCCCAGACGGCGACCTGCTTGCCCTGTGCGAGTGCCGCCGTCGCCACCAGGAACGCGACGAGAACTCGGTCGCCGTCCTCGAGGCCGGTCGCGAGGTTGATGAGAATCTTCTCGGACATGGGTGCCCTTCCATTGGCTTTGTGGAGGGACGGGAGCAGCCCATCCGCGGGGCACGAGTATCCCCGTATCTCGTCTTGTGTGCAAGCGATACCGCCAGGCCGCATCGGAACAGGCACTGACCTCGTTACGGGTTCTCTCCCTCTCACCGCGGGGAGTCTGGAGATACGAGAGACTCCAGTTGTGACCGGAACCCTTGATCCGGAAGGCGCACATCTGTCGGCGCTTCGCCGCCTGGCCGATTTTCGCGGGGCGCGCGTGCTCGAGATGGGCTGCGGCGAGGGCCGGTTGACGGAAGGCATCGCCGCAGAGGCTGCCTTCGTGCTCGCGTTCGACCCTGATGCCGAGGCGGTCGAGCAGGGGCGCAAGGCGCTGTCTGCCGAACTGGCAGACAGGGTCTCGTTCCGGGTCGCGTCGGCCGAGCAGCTCGAGATCACACCGAGTTCGTTCGACCTTGTCGTCTTCTCCTGGTCGCTCTGATGCGTGCAACCGGAGGACGTCGTGAACGCCCTGAGCCGAATGATCGAAGCAGTCAGGCCGGGCGGGTTGATCCTCGACCTGCAAGTGATTCGGCCCAATCCATGGGTCGAGCTCAACGGCCGCGTCGTCGCCGAGATAGACGGCGAGGCGTTGTTTCGGTGTGCTGACGCGGCCACGGCCGCGGTCGAGGCGCGCGTAACGGCGGGTGACCTCGTCGAGGAGGCCGTCGACGACCACGATGCACGCAAGCACTACACCGACGGAGCCGAGTTGGTAGAGGACTTCGCAGAATCGAAGCGCCGGATCCCGACGGAACTCGTTCCGGTCGTCGCGGCGATCGAGGAATCCCTCGCCGTCGGAGAACACTGCCGCCTGCGACGACTGCGTGTCCCCGGACAGCGGCTCGTTGAGACGCAGGCCTAACCGGGCTTGTACGCCTTCACCGTTGCGCCGCGAGCGCCGTACTTGATCGCCTTCTTGCGCGTGTCCTCGAACTTCGAGCGCATATAGGTATCGACAAGCGTTCCATGCTCGATCCGCTCGAACCCATGTCGCTCCAGAAGCATCCCGTACTCTGCATCCAGCAGAGCGCCGGCAATTCAGCCCGTCCAGAGATCGATCTTGCGTTTCCCCTCCTC
>JANOFZ010000157.1:0-3636 GCA_031413935.1 Thermoleophilia bacterium
AGGGGACGCGCGTGAACCGCGCCCCGTGGGCGAGCATCCGGATCACCGGGACCGAAAGAACGACCACGCGCTGGATGTTGTCCGTGAGCGCCTCCGTGTCGGCTTCGCCCGAGAGGAGGAGCCGCCCTTCGGCTGCCGAGGTCACACGCTCGCCGGTCAGGAGCACGCGGTCGATCGCCGCATCGGCGAGACCCCCAACCGCCTCGACGAGCGCGTCTGTCGATGTCCGAGGGTTCACGCTGGCACGGTAGCCGCGCTACCAGTCCGTCGGCTTGTAGTCCTTGAGGAACTTGCCCCACATATGACTTCCCGTATTCGTGCCGTCGATGATCGGGTCGACGATGCGCGCCGCGCCGTCGACGATGTCGAGCGGCGGCCGGAACCGATGTTCGGCCGTCTTCTGCTCGGCGATGTGCAGTGGATCCTCGTCGGTCACCCAACCGGTATCGACGCTGTTCATGTGAATGCCGTCGCCGTGGTAATCGGTGGCGGACGTACGCGTCATCATGTTCAGGGCCGCCTTGGCCATGTTCGTGTGCGGATGGCGCGTCGTCTTGAAGCGGCGGTAGAACTGCCCCTCGACCGCCGAGACGTTGACGATGTGCTTGTCGCGAGCGTCGGTACGGAGCATCATGGGTTTCAGGCGAGCGTTGAGCACGAACGGCGCGACCGCATTGACGAGCTGCGTCTCGAGCAGCTCGACCGTGGAGACCTCGGCAAGCAGGAAGCGCCACGAGTTCCGGTCTCTGAGGTCGACCTGCTGTAGATCCTGATCGAGGTGGCCCTCGGGAAAAAGGTGACCCTGATCGTCCGACTCCTCGGGCAGCAGTCGCACCTGCGACAGCGACGCGGACGTGGTCGGCTCGGGCACGGCCGGTGCGGAGCCGGCGAGAATCGGGACGTCGCCTTCGAGCATGTCGTAGCGCCGGAGCCCCGAGTAGTCGCCGAGCAGGCGCTGCGCCTCGTCCGGGAGCGTATGCTCCGACGCGAGCTCGGCGTCCATCATGTGACGATAGAAATCGGGCGGCCTGCGGACGGTTTGGCAGGCGTTGTTGATGATGTAATCGAGCCGATCGTGCGTCACGTGCAGGTGATGGCAGAACGCCTCTACGCTGGGCGTATGCCTCAGGTCTAGACCGTAGATCTCGAGGCGGTTGCTCCACTCGGCGAAGTCCGGCTCCTGCGCGTACCGCGCGGCCGAGTCGCGTGGGAAGCGTGTTGTCACGACCAGATGCGACCCGGCGCGAAGCAGCTTGATCCCCGCCTGGTAGCCGATCTTCACGCGGCCCCCGGTGAGAACGGCGACCCGACCCTCGAGGTCGGCTGTCTCGAAGCGCTTGGCGAAGTTGAACTCCGCGCAGGGTGGGCACATCTGGTCGTAGAAGTGGTGGAGCTCCCGGTAGGGGCCCTTGCAGACGTAGCAGTGCTGCTCCTCGGTCGTCTCGTGGGTCTCCACGACCTCGTCCGCCGGCTCGAAGCTCCTCGGCGGGTACACGTTCGGCGTCGTGAAGATCGGCTTCTCCCGGAGCACGCGGATTCCCGTATCGGCCAGCTTTGCCTCGTCGTCCCGAATGCTCGCGGCGCGCTCCTCCTTGCGTTTCGCCTTCGTGTAGCGGCGTCGCTGGACGGGGTCGGGATCGAACACGTCCGCAGCGGCGGTGAGCAGCCGGGTACGCTCCTCGATCGAGAGGGAGCTGAGCATGGCGCGATCGCGAGCGATCGACTCGAGGAGCTCCGTTGCCGCTCGGAGTTCGTCCTTGTGATCCGGTGTCGACATCGCCGGGCAGGGTATCTGGCGACAGGTTCCCGAAGCCCTCGACTACTCTGCAGCAGAGCGATGACACCCGAACTTCCCGATAGCGATCCCGTCGAGACGCAGGAGTGGCTCGACTCCGTTGAGGCCGTTGTGGAGACGGACGGCCGCGAGCGAATGGGCTACGTCCTCGATCGGGCGATCGACCACGCCCAGGAGTACGGTGTCAAGGTCTCCGCGGGGCTGAGCACGCCGTACGTCAACACGATTCGTGTCGACGAGGAGCCCGATCTCCCCGGCGACCCGGAGCTGGAGCGACTCGCGACGGCGCTCGTGCGCTGGAACGCGATCGCGATCGTCCTGCAGGCGAACGCCGAGTCGACGGAGCTCGGTGGTCATATCGCGAGCTACCAGTCCGCCGAGACGCTCTACGAGATGGGCTTCAACCACTTCTGGCGCGCTCGGTCGGAGGAGCACGGTGGCGACCTCGTCTACATGCAGGGACACTCGTCTCCCGGGATCTACGCTCGGGCGTATCTCGAGGGACGGCTGAGCGAGGAGCAACTCCGTCGCTTCCGTCGTGAGGTCGACGGCGACGGTCTCTCGTCGTATCCGCATCCCTGGCTGATGCCCGAGTTCTGGCAGTTCCCGACCGTCTCGATGGGCCTTGGCCCGCTGATGGCGATCTACCAGGCGCGGTTCATGAAGTACCTCTCGGCGCGCGGCGCAGTCGACACGGGCGACCGCAAGGTCTGGGCCTTCATGGGTGACGGCGAGATGGACGAGCCGGAGTCGATGGGCGCGATCTCCCTCGCCGGCCGTGAGAAGCTCGACAACCTCGTCTTCGTGATCAACTGCAACCTGCAGCGTCTCGATGGGCCGGTGCGCGGCAACGGCAAGATCATTCAGGAGCTCGAGACGAACTTCACGGGCGCCGGCTGGAACGTGATCAAGGTGATCTGGGGCTCCGGCTGGGATCCGCTGCTCGAGGCCGACACCGAGGGATGGCTCCATTTCCGGATGGAGGAGGCCGTCGACGGTGAGTACCAGACCTTCAAATCGAAGGACGGCGCGTACGTGCGCGAGCACTTCTTCGGCAAGTACCCGGAGACGCGCGCGATGGTCGAGGACTGGACCGACGAGCAGATCTGGGAGCTTCGCCGCGGCGGCCACGACCCGCAGAAGGTGTACGCCGCGTATGCGGCTGCGATGAAGACGACCGGGAAGCCCACGGTGATCCTCGCGAAGACGATCAAGGGTTTCGGCATGGGCGAGGCCGGTGAGGGACGGAACATCACCCATCAGCAGAAGTCGATGAACGATGAGGCGCGCCTCGCGATCCGCGATCGCCTCGGCCTATCTCTGACCGACGAACAAACGACGGGCGCCTTCTTCCACCGTCCGTCCGAGGACAGCCCCGAGCTCCGCTACTTGCTCGAGCGTCGTGCCGCGCTCGGCGGCAGCCTGCCCGCGCGCCATAGCGATGCCGATTCACTGGCAACCCCGGCTCCGTTCGATACGGTTCTCGAGGGCAGCGGCGAGCGTGAGAACTCGACGACGATGGCGTTCGTCCGCATCCTCAACACGCTGGTGCGCGACCCTGCGATGGGCGAGCGGATCGTGCCGATCGTCCCCGACGAATCCCGGACGTTCGGGATGGAGGGGATGTTTCGCCAGCTCGGGATCTTCTCCCAGGTCGGCCAGCTCTATCAGCCCGAGGACGCGGACGACTTCATGTTCTACCGCGAGGACGAGCACGGCCAGATCCTCCAGGAGGGGATCAACGAGGCAGGTGCCTTCTCGTCCTGGATCGCCGCAGCGACGTCGTACGCGAATCACGGCGTCACGATGGTGCCGTTCTACATCTTCTACTCGATGTTCGG
>JANOFZ010000158.1:0-2096 GCA_031413935.1 Thermoleophilia bacterium
GCAGGAGCTGCCGCGAACCCTCGTGCAGCGTGCCGGCTCCGAGCCCGGCTCGATCCTGGCCGAGACCGAAGCGCGGATTCGCGCGTTGCCGGCGGTCTCCGGCTCGAACGCCCAGCCGCAGGCCGGCGCGTCATTCCGCAAGGCGCTCGACGACGCCTTCGAGGAGGCGCGGAAGCTCGATGACGACTTCGTCTCCGTCGAGCACCTCGTGCTCGCCCTCGAGCTCGTCCCGCGTGACGCGCTGCTCGGTGCCCTCAAGGAGGTGCGTGGAGGACAGCGTGTGACGACCCAGGATCCCGAGGGAACCTACGAGGCGCTGACGAAGTTCGGGCGCGACCTCACCGCTGCCGCCGAGGCGGGCAAGCTCGACCCGGTGATCGGCCGTGACGAGGAGATCCGGCGTACGATCCAGGTGCTCTCGCGGCGGACGAAGAACAACCCCGTCCTGATCGGCGAGCCGGGCGTCGGCAAGACGGCCATCGCCGAGGGACTCGCCCAGCGCATCGTCGCGGGCGACGTGCCCGAAGGGCTGAAAGGCAAGCGCGTCTGGGCGCTCGATGTCGGAGCCCTGATCGCCGGAGCGAAGTATCGCGGCGAGTTCGAGGAGCGCCTCAAGGCCGTGCTCGCCGAGATCACCGCTGCCGAGGGCCAGATCGTTCTCTTCATCGACGAGCTCCACACGATCGTCGGTGCGGGCGCCGCCGAGGGTGCCGTCTCCGCAGGCAACCTCCTCAAGCCGATGCTCGCGCGCGGCGAGCTGCGCGCAGTCGGTGCGACGACGCTCGATGAGTACCGCAAGCACATCGAGAAGGATCCGGCGCTCGAGCGGCGCTTCCAGCCCGTGCTCGTGGGTGAGCCCTCGGTGGTCGAGACGATCGCGATCCTGCGTGGCCTGAAGGAACGCTACGAGGCGCACCACGGCGTCCGGATTCGCGACGCTGCGCTCAACGCCGCAGCGGTGCTCTCCGAGCGCTACATCACGGACCGGTTCCTGCCCGACAAGGCGATCGACCTCGTTGACGAGGCGGCGTCGAGACTTCGCATGGAGATCGACAGCTCGCCGGTCGAGCTCGACGAGGCCGAGCGTCGCGTCACCCAGCTCGAGATCGAGCTGACCGCGATGGCGAAGGAGACGCCCGCCGTGCGTGAGCCGATCGAGCGGGAGCTCGCCGAAGCGAAGGCGCGACGCGACGAGCTCGCCGCGCGCTGGGCGGGAGAGAAGGACATCCTCGACCGCGTCAAGGAGATCACCCGCGAGATCGACGAGTTGCGCGTGGAGGCGGAACGCGCCGAGCGCCACGGCGACCTCCAGCGGGTTGCCGAGATCCGCTACGGCCTGTTGCCGGCGCTCGAGCAGGAGCTCGCCCTTCGAGGGGAGGCTGTGAGCGCCGTCGAGCCGATGGTGAAGGAGGAGGTCGACGAAGACGACATCGCCGCGGTTGTCGCGGCATGGACGAAGATCCCGGTCGACCGGCTCCTCGAGGGCGAGGTGCAGAAGCTCGTGCACATGGAGTCGCGGCTGCACAATCGCGTCGTCGGTCAGGAAGCTGCGATCGACGCGGTCTCGAACGCGCTCCGGCGCGCGCGGTCGGGCCTGCAGGATCCGAATCGACCGATCGGATCGTTCATCTTCCTCGGCCCGACCGGCGTGGGGAAGACCGAGCTCGCGAAGGCGCTCGCCGAGTTCATGTTCGACGACGAGCGCGCGATCGTCCGACTCGACATGTCCGAGTACATGGAGAAGCACACGGTGTCGCGCCTCCTTGGTGCACCTCCCGGATACATCGGCTACGACGAGGGCGGCCAGCTCACCGAGGCCGTCCGGCGGCGGCCCTACTGCGTGATCCTGCTCGACGAGATAGAGAAGGCGCACGCCGACGTCTTCAACGTCCTCCTCCAGCTGCTCGACGACGGTCGCCTCACCGACGGCCAGGGGCGCACGGTCGACTTCCGGAACACGGTCGTGATCATGACCTCGAACCTCCGCTCGGACGCCCAGCTGCTTGAGCACTTCAGGCCCGAGTTCATCAATCGCGTCGACGAGATCGTCGTGTTTGCACCGCTCGACCGAGAGCAGATCGCCGCGATCGTCGGCC
>JANOFZ010000159.1:0-1926 GCA_031413935.1 Thermoleophilia bacterium
CAGATCGCCTCGCCGTCCGGTGTCGTCCAGATCGGCAGCTGATGCCCCCACCAGAGCTGGCGCGAGAGGCACCAGTCGGGAATCTCCTCGAGCGAGGCGATGGCAAACCGATGCTGCGATTCGGGATGGAAGGTAACGCGCTGCTCCCGCAGCGCCTCGATCGCCGGCCGGGCCGGCTCCTCCATCTTGCACCACCACTGCAGCGAGATCAGAGGTTCGATTCGTGTGTGACATCGTTCGCAGGTACCAACGGCATGACGGTAGTTGTCCCGCTTCACGAGCTGACCACGCTCCTTGAGCCAGGCGATCACCGCGGCGTCCGCCTCCGTCTGCGTCAGGCCGGCCAAATCCCCGGCCTGCTCGTTCATTCTGCCGTCGAGGCCGATCACCATCGGTTCGGGAAGCTCGTGGTCGCGACCGATCGCGAAGTCGGTCGGATCGTGGCCGGGCGTGATCTTGAGGGCCCCGGTACCGAACGTCGGGTCGACACGCTCGTCGGCGATCACGGGCACGGGACGCTCGACGTACGGGACGATCACGTGCCGGCCGATCGCACTCAGGTAGCGCTCGTCGTCCGGATGCACCGCGACGGCGACGTCACCGAGAATCGTCGCGGGCCGCGCTGTGGCGATCACGATGCCGTCCACCCCATCGCGCGCCGCGTCGCCCGCCGCGCCAACGTCGGCGAACGGGTAACGGACGTACGTGAGCACGTCATCCATCTCCTCGTGCAACACCTCGAGATCCGAGATCGCTGTCTGGTGGAAGGGACACCAGTTGACGATCCGGTTCGCGCGGTAGATCCAGCCGCGCTCCCAGAGGCGGACGAAGAACGTCGTCACCGCGCGCGAATACCCCTCGTCGAGGGTGAACCGCTCGCGGTCGTAGTCGAGCGACGCTCCGAGCCGTCGGTACTGCACCATGATCGTGCGGCCGGTCAACTCGAGCCAATCCCACGTACGGGCGACGAACGCCTCGCGGCCGAGGTCGTGACGCGTCAACCCTTCGCTCGCGAGCTGCTTCTCCACGACATTCTGCGTTGCAATTCCCGCGTGGTCATACCCGGGCTGCCACAGTGTGCGGTAGCCGCGCATCCGATGCCAGCGCACGAGCACGTCCTGGATCGAGCCGTTGAGGGCGTGTCCGAGATGGAGGTCGCCGGTGACGTTCGGCGGCGGAACACAGATGACGTAGCTCTCGTCGCGGGTGGCTCCGACGCCTGCGGCGTACAGCCCCTCTGCCTCCCAGGCGCGCTGCCAGCGGGCCTCGACACCGTCGGGCCTGTAGAGCGGTTCCATGGTCGCGTCGGTCTCCATCGGCAGCCAAGAGTGTACGGCGCCTCGCGTCGTGTCGGGTTCGGGGTTCAACCCAGGGAGAACGGCGCGGCGGCCGTCAGGCTACGACGCGGCGTTCCCCGCTGCAGCGCCGAACTCGTCGCCCTCGTCCGCCGCCCCGCTCGTGACGAGCGTCGGGCTGAGGCCCTTCGAGATCGTCTCTTTGGTAATCACGCACTTGGAGACGTCCTTGCGGGACGGGAGCTCGAACATCACATCGAGGAGTGCGGCCTCGATGATCGAGCGAAGGCCGCGGGCACCGGTCTCACGCTTCAGCGCCTTCTCGGCGATCTCGAGAAGCGCGTCGTCGGTGAAGACGAGCTCGATCGTGTCGTAGCCGAAGAACCGCTGGTACTGACGGGTCAACGCGTTCTTCGGCTCGGTGAGAATCTGCACGAGATCGTCGCGCCGGAGCTGATGCACGGCAGAAACGACGGGCAGGCGACCGATGAACTCCGGGATGAGGCCGAAGTTGACGAGATCCTCTGGCATCACGGCCGACAGCAGCTCGGCACCTTCGCCCGAGTGCTTCGACCGCACGTTGGCGCCGAAACCGACGGAGTTCGCTCCGATCCGCCGCTCGACGATCCGG
>JANOFZ010000160.1:0-1958 GCA_031413935.1 Thermoleophilia bacterium
CACGCATTCGACACCGTCAAGGGCTCCGACTACCTCGGCGATCAGGACGCGATCGAGATCTTCGCGCGCGAGGCGCCCGAGGACATCTACCAGCTGGAGCGCTGGGGCGCGGTCTTCTCGCGCAACGCCGAAGGACGGCTCGACCAGCGCCCGTTCGGGGCTGCAGGGTCGCCGCGCACCGTCTACGCCGCGGACATCACCGGCCACGTCCTGATCCAGGTGCTCTACGAGCAGCTCCAGCGCCGGATGGCCCAGGGCATGACCGTCTTCGAGGAGTACTTCGCGTTCCGCCTGCTCGTCGAGGACGGACGCTGCACCGGCGTCATCTCGTGGGATCTGATGAACGGGGGCGTCAAGCTGATCACCGGCAAGTCGGTGATCCTCGCTACGGGCGGTGTCGGACGGTTGTATCGCGCGACCACGAACGCCTATGCCTGCACCGGCGACGGCATGTCGATGGCGCTCCACGAGGGGCTGCCGCTCAAGGACATCGAGTTCATGCAGTTCCACCCGACGACGATGTATCCGAGCGGGATCCTGATCACGGAGGGCTGCCGCGGCGAGGGTGGGTACCTGATCAACAAGGACGGCGAGCGCTTCATGCAGCGCTACGCGCCGAACGCGCTCGAGCTCGCATCGCGCGACGTCGTCTCGCGCTCGGAGACGACCGAGATCGAGGCGGGCCGCGGCGTCAACGGCTCCGTCTACCTCGACCTCCGTCACCTCGGACCGGAGAAGATCCTCACCAAGCTGCCCGGCTCACGCGAGCTGGCGATGACGTACGCAGGTGTCGACCCGATCTACGCCCCAATCCCTGTCCGGCCCGGTGCCCACTACCACATGGGTGGCGTCGAGACCGACAACTGGGGTCTCACCGAGGTCGAAGGGCTTTACGCCGCCGGCGAGGTTGCCTGCGTCTCCGTGCACGGGGCCAACCGTCTCGGCGGGAACTCATTGATGGAGACGATCACCTTCGGCCGCCGGTCGGGACAGGCTGCCGCCGAGTACGCCCTTGGCGCTCCTGCACCCGGGAACGGTGGCGAGGCTGCGCGCGCAGATGCCGAGACGTGGGTCAAGTCACTGCTGGGAAACACCGAGGGCGAGCGGCCCTGGTCGATCCGCGACGAGCTCGGGCAGTCGATGCTCGACAACTTCGGCGTCTTCCGGCGGCCCGAGAAGATGGAGAAGCAGACCGAGATCATCGCCGGGCTGCGCGAGCGGTACGACCGGGGCATCGTGATCGAGGACAAGGGCGACGTCTTCAACAGCGACCTCACGCAGGCGATCGAGCTCGGCTACCTGCTCGATATCGCCTCGTGCATGCTCCAGGCCGGCATCGCCCGCACGGAGAGCAGAGGCGCGCATTCGCGGCCGTACGACTTCCCCGACCGCGACGACGAGCACTTCCTCAAGCACTCGATCTCGCGCTGGAACGGCGATGGGCCCGAGCTCACGTACGGTGAGGTCAGGATGACGCAGTGGAAGCCGATGGAGAGGACGTATTAAGTGGCCATGCAGGTTGGCTTGAAAATCTGGCGGTACGACTCGAAGACGGGCGACCGTGCGCTCCGCGAGTACGAGGTCGACGCGCCGGAGGAGGCGACCCTCCTCGACTGCCTCGATCTCGTCAAGGACAAGCACGACGGTTCGCTCGCGTACCGCAAGAGCTGTCGGATGATGATCTGTGGCTCCTGCGGGATGCGCATGGACGGCGGTGCCGTGCTCGCCTGCAAGGTACGCATGTACGACATCGCGCAGGAGGGTCGCGTTCCTGTCATCTCTGCGATGGGCAACCTGCCGATCGTCAAGGACCTCGTCGTCGACATGGATCCGTTCTGGCAGAAGATGCGTGCGGTCGATCCCTATTTGCAGCCGCGCTACGACCAGGCGCAGGAGCGCGAGAACGTGATCTCGCAGCCGCAGATGGACGTAATCCACAAGGAGTCGCTCTGCATCAA
>JANOFZ010000161.1:0-2286 GCA_031413935.1 Thermoleophilia bacterium
TCGTTCGGGATGTAGTCGAGATCGCAGGTCGGATCGGGCGTTGTCTGGTTGATCGTCGGGGGCAGGATCCCGCGTTCGAGGGCGAGGATCGTGAAGATCGCCTCCATCGCTCCCGCTGCGCCGAGGCAGTGACCCGTGGCGCCCTTCGTGGAGGAGATCGGCGTTCGGTATGCCTTGTCCTCACCGAGCGCGACCTTTAACACCCTCGTCTCGCCCGAGTCTCCCGACGGCGTCGAGGTGCCGTGGGCGTTGATGTAGCCGACGTCCTCCGCCACGATCCCAGCGTCGCCGAACGCCATCTTGAGCGCCCTCGCCGGATTTTCGCCGGTCGGGTCGGGGTCGGAGACGTGGTTCGCGTCTGAAGAGACGCCGTAGCCGAGCAGTTCGGCATAGATCTTCGCCCCGCGCGCTTTCGCGTGCTCGAGCTCCTCGATCACGACCATGCCGGCCGCCTCGCCCATCACGAAGCCGTCGCGTTCGCCGTCGAAGGGGCGGGAGCCGCGCTCCGGATCGTCGTTTCGCCTCGAGATTGCCCGCATCGCCGCAAAGCCCGCGATGCTCACGCTGGTCACGGGAGCCTCGGTGCCGCCGCAGATCATCACGTCGGCCCGGCCGAGTCGGATCGCATCCATCCCGTCGCCGATCGCCATGTTCGAGGCCGCACACGCCGTGCACTGCGAGAGCAGCGGGCCCCGGGTGCCCAGCTCGATCGAGACCCAGCCGGCAGCGAGGTTCGGGATGATCTGGACGATCGAGAACGGGTTGACGCGGTCGGGGCCGCGGTCGTTCAACTGGTTGACGCACGTCTCGAAGGACTTCAACCCTCCGATCCCGGTCGCGACAGCGGCACCCACACGCTCGGCGATCGGAGCGATCACGAGTCCGGAGTCGGTCTCGGCCTGACGGGCTGCCGCCAGCGCAAGATGCGTGAAGCGATCCATCCGGCGGGACGCCTTGTAGTCCATGTAGTCCGTGATCTCGAGGTCACGTACCTCGCACGCGAAGTGCACGGCGTAGTTGCTCGAATCGAACTGCGTGATCGGGCCCGCGCCGGACTTCCCGGCGATCAGGCCGGCCCAGGTGTCCTCGGCCGTGTTGCCGAGCGAACTGACGGCACCGATCCCGGTGACGACGACTCTCCGTTTGCCGTTGCTCGTCTCCACGGGAAAGCAGGCTACATGCCGAGGCCACCGTCGACGAGCAGCACTTCGCCCGTGACGAATGACGCCTGGTCGGAGCAGAGGAATCGAACCGCGCCGGCAACGTCCGCAGGAGCACCGAGGCGGCCGAGCGGCGTTTGCTGCCGCATCGCCTCCGTGGCCTCCTCGGGGAGCACGTCTGTGAGCTGCGTCGTGATGTACCCGGGTGCGACGACGTTCGCCCTGACGTTTCTGCTGCCGAGCTCCCGGGCGAGGGACTTCGTGAAACCGATGATTCCGGCCTTCGAGGCCGCATAGTTCGTCTGGCCCCAGTTGCCGTGGACGCCGACTATCGACGAGACGTTCACGATCGCTCCGGCGCGCCTCTTCATCATCGGCCTTGCTATCGCGCGACAGGTGTAGAAGACCGAGGAGAGGTTCGTCTCGATCACCGTGTGCCAGTCGTCGTCACTCATCCGGGCGAGCAGGCCATCCCGGGTGAGACCAGCGTTGTTGACGAGGATGTCGATCTCGCCTGCCGCTTCAACGAGAGCGAGCGCCGACTCCGGATCGGAGACATCGGCCTGAACGGCCCGACCTCCGATCCTCTGCGCCACCTCCTCGGCTTCCTCGTGACCGGATCGATAGCCAACGACGACCGACGCCCCCGCCGCCGCGAGCTCCTCGGCAATCGCGCGTCCGATTCCGCGCGACGCGCCAGTGACGAGCGCGTTCTTTCCCGCCAGTGAGCAGAAGCCGCTCATGTCGCAAGCACCTCGCGGGCCTTCTCGAGGCTCGCAAGGTCGTTGACGGAGACTGCGCGAACGCTCCTGTCGATCCGCTTGATCAGGCCGGAGAGCACGCTGCCGGGACCGACTTCGACGAATGTCGTGACACCGTCCTGCACGAGCGCGCGCGCCGCCTGCGTGAATCTGACGGGTGCGGTCAGCTGCTCCACGAGAATGGACGCGAATCGGGTGGCGGGCTCGACGTGGGCAGTGACGGTCGACATGAACGGCGCGATCGGGTCGTGGAAGCGAATCGTCTCGATCGCGGGCCGGAGTCGCTCGGCGGCCCGCTCGACGAGGGGGCTGTGGAATGCGCCGGATACTTTCAGCTTGATCGTACGGCGGGCCCCCATCGATTC
>JANOFZ010000162.1:0-3648 GCA_031413935.1 Thermoleophilia bacterium
CCTGGAAGGCGATCGAGGCTGCTGCAGAGAGCGGGGAGGCCGTCAACGGCCGTGTGATCGAGGTCGTCAAGGGTGGCCTGATCCTCGACCTCGGCGTGCGCGGCTTCCTGCCGGCATCGCTCGTCGACATCCGACGCGTCCAGGATCTGGACGAGTTCACGGGCACGGAGCTCCGCTGCAAGGTGATCGAGCTCAACCGCTCGCGCAACAACGTCGTGCTCTCCCGTCGCGCCGTCCTCGAGGACGAGCGCAAGGAGATGCGCCAGGGGATCCTCGACCGGCTCAATCCAGGTGACGTCGTCGATGGTCAGATCTCGAACATCGTCGACTTCGGCGCCTTCGTCGACCACCATGGGATGGACGGTGTGATCCACATCACCCAGCACTCCTGGAGCCACCTCAACCAACCGTCCGAGAACCACGAGATCGGCCAGACGGTGCAGGTCAAGGTGCTCGACATCGACCGCGAACGCCAGCGGATCTCGCTCGGCCTCAAGCAGACGCAGTCCGATCCCTGGCAGCAGGTGCTCGAGCACTACCACGAGGAGGACGTCGTCGAGGGTCGCGTCACGAAGGTCGTCACGTTCGGCGCCTTCGTCGAGATCCTGCCCGGCGTCGAGGGGCTCGTGCACATCTCGGAGCTCGCCCAGCATCACGTCGAGAACCCGCGCGAGGTCGTCTCGCAGGGCGATCCGGTCAACGTGCTCATCCTCGAGATCGACGGCGACAGGCGACGGTTGTCGCTCTCGCTGAAGCGGGTGGAGGAGGGCGCCGAGCCCCTTCCCCGCGCCGACGGTGGCGAATCCGTCCACCTGACACCCAACCTGAGGCTCTCCGAGGAAGCATTCCCGGCAGGGTCAGAATCCCAAACCATCGAAGGAGATCCGATGAGCGACATCAGTCCCGAGGCACTCGAGCTCGCCGAAGAGGCGCTCGCGCTCGATGCGGACGCCCAGGAGCTTGCCGTCGATGCAGTCGTCCTGGAGGAGGTAGCGATCGAGCTGGCCGAGGAGGCCATCGTCGCCGAGACCGTTGCGGTCGAGCTGGCCGAGGAGGCCTTTGTCGCGGATGAGGTCGCGCAGGAGCTCGCCGTCGAGGCACTCGAAGCTGACGCTGCAGGTGACACCGAGGCAGCCGTCGAGCTTGCCGAGGAAGCGGTCGCCGTCGAGGAGCTCGCGGTCGAGCTGGCCGAGGAAGCGATCATCGCCGATGCCGTCGCGGTCGAGCTCGCCGAGGAGGCGATCGTTGCCGATGCTGTTGCGGTCGAGCTCGCCGAGGAGGCAGTCGTCGAGGAGATCGTTGCCGAGGAGCTCGCCGAGGAAGCAGTGGCCCTCGCCGACGAAGACTCTGCCGCCTGAGCGACTCGTCTGAGGTGCCCGTCCGCCCGATCGCCGTCGCGATCACGGGCGGGATCGGTGCAGGAAAGAGCACCGTGCTCGCGGCGTTCCGCGGGCACGGCGCCGCCACGGTCTCGAGCGACGAGATCGTCCACCACCTGCTTCGCAGCGACCTCGACGTGCGCGCAGCTCTTGTCGAGCGGCTCGGCGAGGGCATTCTGGACGACGACGGCATCCCCGATCGCGCTGCGATCGCGGCGATCGTCTTCGACGACACCGAGGCGCTCGCGTTCCTCGAAGCCCTGTTGCATCCGCTCGTCTCCCGCGAGTACCTGATTTGGCGCGAGCAGCTCGCTGCGCTCGACGCGCCGCCACGCGTGTGCGCCACCGAGGTGCCGCTCCTCTACGAGTCGGGCGGAGAGTCGCGCTTCGACCGCGTCGTCGTCGTGACAGCACCCCGGCAGCTCCGTGAGCAGCGCCGACATGCGCCGGAGGACAACCGTGAGGCACGGCTCCTCGACGATGCCGAGAAGGTCAAGCGGGCCGACTATCACTTCGTCAACACGGGAACGCCGGAGGATCTCGACGCGTGGGTCGCAGGCCTCATGGAAGAGCTGGCGAACGAGTTCGCGTGAGACGCATCGTCATCGCGCTCGCAGCAATTGCGATCGTCGCCACCTCGGCCGTTCCGCTCGGCTGCGGTCAGGTCGATCGCTTGCGCTACCCGTTGCGGTACGAGCAAATCGTTCGGAGTCACGCCAGGAACTACGACCTCGATCCGGCGCTCCTCGCCGCGGTGATCTACACCGAGAGTCGTTTCAACGCACGTGCCGAGTCGTCGGCGGGGGCAATCGGGTTGATGCAGCTCCTTCCGGAGACGGCTCGGGGTATCGCCGTCCGTACGGGAGGAAGTGGATTTGTCGTCCGCGATCTCTACGTGCCCGAGATCAACGTCCGCTATGGCGCCTGGTACCTCCGAAACCTCCTCAATCGGTACACGGACGAGCGCACGGCACTCGCGGCCTACCATGCGGGGCCGGGGAACGTCGATCGCTGGAAGGAGCAGGGCGTCGAGATCCAGTTTCCCGAGACGCGCGACTACGTCGACAACGTCGAGAAGGCCAAGCGCATCTACGCGGAGAGGTACGCGAGCGAGCTCGGGCGCTGAGGCTATCGCGATGGAAGAGCATATCGCGACAGCCTTAGCGCCTTGTTTCTGCAGGCTTCGCCTGATCCTGAAGCCGGGAACCTACGGTTCCCCGTGACCCCTCCCTCTTTGGGGCCCCTTCCTGGGGAGTTTGAGGTTCATCGCCCTCCGTGGGTGACGTTGCGTGGCTCATCGCTAAAGTGCCCGCCGATGGCCGACCCCCGCGATCGCGAGTACGCCGATCTGATCGTCGACGGCTGCCTCGGCGTTCAACCGGGGTGGCAGGTTCTCGTTGGTGGGAACCCGCAGGCTCGTCCGCTCCTGGAAGAAGTCTGCGGCGCCGTCGCCCGGCGCGGTGCCTACGCGCTCCTGCGGATCTCGTTCGAGGGCTTCCTGGCGCAGTCCCTGAGCTGGGTGTCGAGCGCACCTCTCGACCTGCTCGAGAAGCCGGCCGGCATCACCGTCCATGAGCTCGCGACGATCGACGCGATGCTCTTCGTCGCGGCTCCCGACAACACGCGCGCGTCCGCGGCGATTCCGAGCGAGCGCATGGGAGCGCTCCAGGCCGCGTACAGGCCCGCCAACAAGCGGATGATGAATCACGACATCCCGTGGGTCGTCTGCCAGTATCCGACTGCGGCACTTGCGCAGGAGGCCGGGCTCAGCACCGAGGACTTCTCTCAACTTCTGTACGGATCGGTCCTGCTCGACTGGGCGGCCGAGGGTGATCGGATGCGCGGGATCTCGGCGTTCTTCGACGCCGCGTCGGAGGTCAGGATCGTGGGCGACGGCACCGATCTGCGCCTTTCACTCGAGGGACGCTCGATGAAAGTCGACGCGCTGGGGTGCAATCTCCCCGGCGGCGAGTTCTTCGGCAGCCCGATCGAGGACTCCGCCGAAGGCGTGATCTCGTTTGCCGAGTTCCCTGCCGTCTATCGCGGCCGTGAGATGACCGGAATCCGGCTCGCGTTCGGGTCGGGTCGTGTCGTCGACGCCTCAGCGGAGACCAACGAGGAGTACCTGATCGAGACGCTGGACACCGACGAGGGCGCCCGCCGGCTCGGTGAGCTCGGGATCGGCTGCAACCCCGGGATCACGCGGTACATGAAGAACACGCTGTTCGACGAGAAGATGAACGGGACGGTGCACCTCGCCGTCGGCAAC
>JANOFZ010000163.1:0-2885 GCA_031413935.1 Thermoleophilia bacterium
ACGCCGCCGAGTGCCGACGATCCCCCACGACGCAGCATGCTGGCAAGGAACGGAAGCATGAGCGCGAGCACGACGGTGAAGATCACGACCGCGATGATGAACGCCGTCACATCGATCGAGAACCCGCTCAGCACGAGCGACGCCACGATGAGACCGACCGCGTTAGCCAGCAGCATGATCAACGTCCGGACCAGCAGGCGAATCATGCTGCGAGAATACACACGACCCGGGTCGCTGTCATCCCGCAACAGAGCACGCCTCGGGTCGGGCCGAGGGCGGTCACCGCCCCGGAACAGCCCGGTGACCGACCGGGAACAAGCCTGGCAGAAGACACCTCGCGGATCTGTTACGTTCGACTCGATACCAGGGAGGCACGGAGCGAGCACTGGATCTGTCGAGCACGCCGTCATCAGGCTCACAGGAGCGCCTGCGACGGCTCGCTCGTACCTGTAGACGAGCGGAAGGAGCAGCACCGTGGCGGAATCGGGCCGGCCGAACATCGTCGTCTTCTGGGGCGACGACATCGGCATCTCCAACCTGAGCTGTTACAGCGACGGGATCATGGGGTATCGCACCCCGAACATCGACCGTCTGGCCGACGAGGGCGTCCGCTTCACCGACTCGTACGGGGAGCAGAGCTGCACTGCCGGTAGGGCCGCCTTCATCACGGGTCAGAGCGTCTATCGAACCGGGTTGAGCAAGGTCGGAATGCCGCACTCGCCGATCGGCATCTCCGGCGAGGATCCCACCATCCCGGAGCTCCTCAAGCCCCTCGGGTACGCAACGGGTCAGTTCGGCAAGAACCACTTCGGCGACCGCGACGAGCACCTGCCGACGAACCACGGGTTCGACGAGTTCTTCGGCAACCTCTACCACCTGAACGCCGAGGAGGAGCCGGAGACGCCGGACTACCCGAACCCGAAGGACTTTCCGAACTTCAGAGAGCGGTACGGTCCACGCGGCGTGCTCAAGTGCCGTGTCACAAAGGGCGGCAAGCACACGATCGAGGACACCGGCCCGCTCACGAAGAAGCGAATGGAAACGATCGACGACGAGATCATCGACGGGGCGCTCGACTTCATCAAGCGGAAGCACAACTCCCGCAAGCCGTTCTTCATCTGGATCAACACCACGCACATGCACTTCCGCACGCACACGAAGAAGCGGAGTCTCGGGCAGGCGGGGCGGTGGCAGTCGCCCTACCACGACACGATGATCGACCATGACAAGTGCGTGGGGAAGGTGCTCGACTACCTCGACGAGCTCGGGATCGCCGACAACACGATCGTCATGTACTCGACGGACAACGGGCCGCATGCAAACTCGTGGCCCGACGCGGCGACGACGCCGTTCCGCAGCGAGAAGAACACGAACTGGGAAGGCGCGTTCCGCGTGCCGGCGATCGTGCGCTGGCCGCGGAAGATCCCGGCCGGCACCGTCTCGAACGAGATCGTCAGCCATCTCGACTGGCTCCCGACCCTCGTCTCGGCCGCGGGTGACCCGGACGTAAAGGAGAAGCTGCTCGAGGGGTACGACGTGGGCGACAAGACGTTCCGGGTTCACCTCGACGGCTACGACCTCGTGCCGTGCCTCACCGGGGAGGTCGAGAAGAGCCCGCGCCAGGAGTTCTTCTACTTCTCCGACGACGGCGACCTCGTCGCGCTGCGCTACGACAACTGGAAGATGGTGTTCATGGAACAGCGGTGTGTCGGCACCCTTCAGGTATGGGCCGAGCCGTTCGTGCAGTTGCGAGTGCCGAAGATCTTCAACCTCCGCACCGATCCCTTCGAGCGGGCGGACATAACCTCGAACACCTACTGGGACTGGATGATCGACCGGGCGTTCCTCCTCTACCCGATGGCCGACATCGTCGGCGGGTTCCTGAGCACGTTCCTCGAGTACCCGCCGCGGATGGAGCCGGCGAGCTTCACGGTCGACCAGGTGAAGGCGCGGATCGAAGCGGCGATCTCGGCAGGCCACTGAACACGATGCGCTGCGTCTCCCCCGGCACGGTTCTCACGACCCGGGGGAGACGTAGCCGGTGAGCCACGTCGACGGGTTGGTGGAGATTCCCGGCGGCGAGTTCCGGATGGGCTCCGACGAGCACTATGCGGAGGAGGCTCCCGTGCATCGGGTGCGGGTCGACGCGTTCGCGATCGACCGAGTCCCCGTGACGAATCGCCGGTTCGCCGCCTTCGTCGAGGAGACGGGGTACGTGACGGTGGCAGAGCGTCCGCTCGACCCGGCCGATTTCCCGGGAGCACCGGCCGAGAACCTCCAGCCAGGGTCGCTCGTGTTCACGATGACCCGGGGGCCGGTCGATCTCCGGCATCTGAACCAGTGGTGGACGTGGACGCCCGGTGCCTCCTGGCGACACCCGGAAGGCCCTCAGTCGACGCTCGCGGGCATGGACGACCACCCTGTCGTCCATGTCGCCTACGAGGACGCGGCTGCGTTTGCGACATGGGCAGGTCTCTCCCTACCGACCGAGGCCGAGTGGGAGCACGCCGCGCGCGGTGGGCTCGAGGGGGCGACATTCGTGTGGGGGAACGAGCCCGAGTCGCCGGGCGAGCCCCGCGCGAACTACTGGCACGGCGACTTCCCCTGGCGGACCGACCCTGGCTCCGGGTCGACGACCCCGGTGGGCTCGTATCCGGCGAACGCCTACGGCCTGTTCGACATGGCCGGCAACGTCTGGGAGTGGACGAGTGACTGGTACACGTCGCAGCACGCCGAGGATGCCGCCAAGCCGTGCTGCGTGCCTGCGAATCCGCGCGGCGGGAGCGAGCAGGAGAGCCTCGACCTGGCCCAGCCGCAGTTCCGGATCCCGCGGAGGGTGATCAAGGGCGGCTCGTTCCTCTGCGCCGACAGCTACTGCATGCGGT